>DAHXJB010000393.1:0-10102 GCA_027372455.1 Chloroflexota bacterium
CGGGCGTCGAGATGTTCAAGAAGCTACTGGATCAAGGGCAGGCTGGGGACAACATCGGGTGTTTGCTGAGGGGGGTAGAGCGGACGGACGTAGAGCGAGGGCAGGTGTTGGCGAAGCCTGGGTCGATCAAGCCGCACACGAAGTTTGCGGGGCAGGTATACGTATTGGGGAAGGAAGAGGGTGGGAGGCACACACCGTTCTTCAACGGGTACCGGCCGCAGTTTTACTTGAGGACGACGGATGTGACCGGGTCGATCAAGCTACCGGAGGGGGTAGAGATGGTGATGCCCGGGGACAACGTGCGGATGGAGATCGAGTTGATCCAGCCGATAGCGTTGGAAGAGGGGTTGCGGTTTGCAATCCGAGAGGGTGGTCGCACGGTGGGAGCCGGTGTGGTCACCAAGATTATCGAGTAGGTAAGCAGCATGCCGAAGAAGGCTGACAGAATCCTGATAACCCTCTCCTGCAATCAGTGCCGGGAGAGGACATATCACACCGAGAAGAATCGGAAGAACGATCCCGACCGGATGGTGCTGAAGAAGTACTGTCCCCGGTGTCGGGCTCATACAGAGCACCGAGAGACAAAGTAGCGGATACGGGGAGGCTCGGTGACGGGCGGCGTCGGGGTTGGGGCAGGGCCGAGCCTCGCGTCCCTGTGACGGATGTCTCCCTGTTACTGTTCCTTGACACCATATCGGGCGCTTGGTATTATTCAAGCGGGTGTGAATGTGCACCTTTGGTATGTTATGCGTACTGAGCTGCTCGTTTAGCGCCTAAGGTTGTGGTTCCAGGGAGCAGTGGGGTCCGGGGATTGGACCGTGTAACTTAGGCCTGTAGCTCAATTAGGCAGAGCAGCGGTCTCCAAAACCGCAGGTTGTCGGTTCGATTCCGGCCGGGCCTGCCGGATTGTGGTTTGAGGGTTGTCCGTAATCCAAGTCCTGGCAAAGTAGAGGAACGATGCCCGCAAAAGATAAGGACAAGAAGGGCAGAGGTCAGATCGAACGGGCCGGAGATTTCGTCCGTGAGATCCGTTCGGAGCTGCGGAAGGTGGTGTGGCCCACTCGACAGCAGGCCATCAACCTTACGCTCATTGTCATTGGTGTCAGTGCTGGGGTCGGGATATTCCTCGGTTTGGTGGACCTGACCTTCACGGAAATGTTTCGCGCAATACTGCAGTAAGCTGTAGATAACTTGAGCAAGTTAATGGAAGAAGAAGCGCAAGCCCAGGTAGCTGAACAGGAAGCCCAAGAGCAGGAAGCAGGGGCGATCCATCCCGACGCAAAGTGGTTCGTCATTCATACCTATTCGGGCTACGAGAACAAGGTTAAGACCAATCTGGAGCACCGGGTGGAGTCCATGGGAGCCCAGGATCAGGTCTTCCAGGTGGTGATACCCACCGAGGACGAGATCGAGATCAGGGATGGGCAGCGCCGTACCGTCCAGAAGAAGGTCTTTCCCGGCTACGTTCTGGTGCAGATGTTGCTGACCGATCATTCCTGGCACGTCGTTCGGAACACGCCCGGTGTGACGGGTTTCGTGGGCTCCGGCAGCAAGCCGACCCCGCTGCTCGATCAGGAGGTCAAGCAGATCCTGAAGGCCATGCGACGCGAGGCCCCCAAGATCAAGGTGAGCTTCTCTCGTGGCGAGCGGGTGAAGGTTGTGGATGGGCCCTTCACCGACTTTATTGGAGTGGTGGACGACATCAACCTGGAGAAGGGAAAGGTTCGGGTGCTGGTGTCCTTCTTCGGGCGCGAGACGCCGGTGGAGTTGGATTTTCTTCAGGTTAGCAGGGTCTGATCGTGTTCGGCTGGCAGGCCGGCCGAGTACGTCACTGGACTACCAGCTGTTCGGCTCGGGGTATCTAGGATAGTTCAGGGGTTAACGAGGGCGGCGACGGCTGCGGTCGTCGCCTGTTTGTGAGTGTAAGGAGAGCTTCATGGCGAAGAAGGTCAAGGCGATCGTAAAGCTGCAGATCACGGCCGGCAAGGCCACTCCTGCGCCCCCCGTTGGCCCTGCGTTGGGTCAGCAGGGCGTCAACATAATGGCCTTCTGCAAGGAATACAACGAGCGTACCGCCGCCCAGGCGGGGATGGTCATCCCCGCGGAAATCACCATTTTCGAGGATCGTTCCTTCACCTTCGTGACCAAGACCCCGCCCACGGTGGATCTCATCAAGAAGGCCGTCGGGGTCGACAAGGGTTCGGGCAAGCCGAACGTCAGCAAGGTGGGGACAATCGGCCGTGACAAGGTTCGAGAGATCGCCGAGCTGAAGATGAAGGATCTGAACGCCATCGACCTGGAAGGCGCTATCAAGATGGTCGAAGGCACTGCCAGGAGCATGGGAGTCACTATCAGCTAGGTGGCGAGTGGGAGGGCCGTCGGCCCGCAATCACCACAAGGAGGGAATTGTGCCAACGCACGGTAAGCAGTACGTCGAGGCTGCCAAGAAGATCGATCACGGCAAGCTGTACGAACCCGCGGATGCGGTGAAGCTGCTGCGAGAGATCTCGTTCACAAAGTTCGACCCCACGATAGAGGTACACATCCGGACCGGCGTCGATCCTCGGCATGCCGATCAGATGGTGCGAGGCCTGGCGGTCTTGCCGGCCGGTACCGGCAAGCAGGTTCGGGTTCTGGCCTTCGCTCAGGGCGAGAAGGCCAAGGAAGCTGAAGATGCCGGCGCCACTTACGTCGGTGCACAGGATCTGGTCCAGAAGATCGAGGGTGGCTGGCTGGAGTTTGACGTGGCAGTGGCCACGCCCGACATGATGGGCATGGTAGGTCGCCTGGGTAAGATCCTGGGTCGGCGTGGTTTGATGCCCAACCCCAAGGCCGGTACCATCTCGTTCGATATCGGCAAAGTCATCAAGGAGGTCAAGGCCGGCCGGGTAGAGTTCCGGGTCGACAAGACCGCCGTGATTCACGTTCCCATCGGTAAGCTGAGCTTCTCCGACGAGCAGATCCTCTCCAACTTTGGGTCGCTTATCGACGCCGTGGTACGGGCGAAGCCCAGTGGAGCCAAGGGCCAGTACATTCGGTCCCTTTCGATGTCCAGCAGTATGAGCCCCGGCGTCAGCCTGGAGCTTCAGTCCGCGCTCTCCATGGCGAGCGCCTAGGCGCGGAATCACCAATAGAATACTGACCGTGCTGTAGACAGCGGGCGTGCCGAACGGCACTTAATCCAACTGGCCCGCCGAGGCAAGGATTTCTAGAGAATCCCGCGATTGTTCCTGGGGACGGCTTTTTCAACAGTTCGCCGCCGTTCGCCGGATCAAGAGGGGAATCAAAGGGTCTTTGGCCGCGGCAGCCAGAGGCCCTTTTCTTTTTGGTCGGAGCATGGTGGAAAGGAGGTGAAGAGTTGGCAAAAGCGATTGAGAGGAGCCGGGGTCCACGACCGGAAAAGGTTCGCGAAGTAGAAGAGCTCTCGGAGCTGCTGTCTCGGAGCAATCTGGTGGTGTTGACCGACTACCGAGGCCTCACCGTAGCGGACATGGCTTCTCTTCGGCGAAAACTGCGAGAGCAGGGTGTGGAGTATCGTGTAGCTAAGAACACCCTTACCACGTTTGCGGCAGAGAAGGCCGGCAAGGCAGATCTGAAGGAAGCGCTGGTGGGACCTACTGCTATTGCCTTTGTAGGTGGTGACGAGGCTGCGGCCGCAAAGGCTTTGAGCGAATTCGAGCGTGGCTCGAAGGTTTTCAAGATCAAGAGCGCTATGCTCGGCCATCGCATGCTCGCGGCCGCGCAGGTAGCTTCTCTGGCGTCCATGCCTCCTAGGGAAGTCCTTCTTTCCCAAGTGGTGGCAGGGTTCCAGTCGCCGATTGCGGGCGTGGTTGGCGTGTTGAGCGGGATCCTGAGCGGTCTCGTTGGGACCCTTGAAGCTCGACGCCAGCAACTGGAAGAGCGGGGCTCGGCCTGATTTCGGACGAAAGTCGTCTTCCCTGGGCCTGGAGTGCAGCTCCGGCCCTCACCCCAACCCTTTCCCTGAGGGAGAGGGAACGATTAGAAAGGACTCACATGAGCACCGAAGAGATCATTGCGGCCATCGAGAAGATGACTGTTCTCGAGCTGTCCGACCTGGTCAAGGCATTGCAGGACCGGTTCGGTGTAGTCGCAGCCGCTCCTGTCGCGGCAGCTGCGCCTGTAGGCGCAGGGGCCGGAGCAGCTGCTGCACCCGTCGAGGAGCAGACCGAGTTCAACGTCGTACTCACCGATTTCGGCGCCAACAAGATCAACGTGATCAAGGTCGTCCGAGAGCTCACCGGCCTCGGCTTGAAGGAAGCCAAGGATCTGGTGGAAGGCGTTCCCAAGCCGGTGAAGGAGTCTGTGCCAAAGGATGAGGCCGACAAGGCGGCAGCGAAGCTGAAGGAAGCCGGCGCCACCGTCGAGGTCAAGTAGCCCTAGAAACCCGCGATCGTAGTGACGACTTCAGTCGTTCCGTTCGTCCCCACAAACAGGGGAAAGCGAACGACTGAAGTCGTCGCTTCGCATCTCGCGCCTTATTCTCGTGCCGCCGCCTCTCTGCGCCGTTGTTCCTCCCAGCCGACCCGTTGCTGCTGAGCGCTTTCCAACTCCTTGAGCAGCTCCGGCTCCGCTCTCAGGAGCCGCCCGCGCATCACTGTCAGCTCCTCCATCAGAAGATCCAACTGGCAGGCCACGTTCTTGGCGTTGCTACTGAGGATGTCGGAGTACATCTTGGGGTTCTGGCCGGCCAGGCGGGTCATCGTATCGAACCCCCCGGCTGCCAGCACGGACATCTCCCGCCAACTGGCCTGAGAAGCAAGCACGCGCATCAGTGTGGCCGACAGCAGGTAGGGCAGGTGGCTTATGCCGGCAACCAGGCCGTCGTGCTCCGCCGGATCGACGAAGTAAGGCTCTGCACCTATAGCCTGGATCATCGACACTACTGCCGACACCGCTGAGGGTGGGGCCGAAACGGAAGGGGTAACGCAGTACACCGCCCCGTGAAAGATGGAGGCGTCGGGTCCGGCTACCCCAGCGGTGGAGGGACCGGTCATTGGGTGGCCACCCACGAACGGAACCGCGGCCGGCAGAATCTGTCCGGCCCTGCTCAGGATCTCGCTCTTCGTGCTGCCCGTATCTGTCACGACGCAGCCGGCGGGTATTGCCTCGGCGATGGTCTCGAGGACCGACGAGATGGTGCCCACTGGGGTGGCCAGTACCACGAGGTCGGCGCCGGCAACGGCATCCAACGGATTTCGCTCCACCCGGTCCACCGCCTTAAGTTTCTGAGCTTTCGTAGCCGCATCATACTGGTTGTCGTGACCTATGATCCTGGGAGGAGCCTTGAGCTGCCTCAGCGCCAGTCCCAATGAGCAGCCGATCATACCCAATCCCACAATGGTGACCTGCTTCATGAAAGCGCTACCTCAGTTCTGATTGTCTGCTATTCGCAATGTGGCTAGGGCCGCCCGAACCCATGAGGCGTCCGGAAGGTCTCCCACCAGTCGTGGTTCCAATTGGTGCAACTCTACCAGCCGCCATACCCTTTCCTTGGTGCCGACCCGAACGAGCATGCTGGCCCCGAGTCGGGGATGGTTGGCGAGCACGTAGAACGGCAGCCACCAACTGTTATTGTTGTCGTTGCTTCTGAGCTGGAAGGCAGGCGAGATACCAACTGCCGCCGTCCACAGAACCGCAAGTGTTCGGTGAAGGAGACTGATCCGGCAGCCGGATTTTCCCACATCGTGAAGCAGCGCGGCCTTCAGGATGTCCTGGTCGGTGATCCCCAGCCCCAGGAGCGCTCGGAGCACCCGAACGCTATGGTGCTGGTCTGCTGGCTCCATCTGCTCGAACAGCTCCCTCTCAGCTTTGGAGAGCTGCTGTTCCACCAGTGCCCAATCCTCGGAGTGCATCCTGGCACCGAGGTTAGCGAATCCCTGACGTATGCGGTAGACCGCCCCCACCTTTAGCTTCCGAATACCAACGGTTGAAGGAGTTGGTAGGCCGGGTTCATGATCACCCCCAGCACGCTAACCTTGAACACGTAGGAGAGAGCAAAGAGCCCCAATAGCGCCGCTGGGCCGTACTGGGCCAACGGGGCGATGGAGGCCGCGAGTGGCTTGGGAAGTATGCCCAGCAGAACAGAAAACCCATCCAACGGTGGCAGCGGGATTAGATTGAAAACTGCCAGTAGAAGATTGATGGAGGCAACAGCCGCCGCCAGCATCAGCAGTTCTCGGCTCACGATCAGATGCATCCTGAAGGGCAACGCAAACAACAGCGCCATCAGAAGGTTCGAGACGGGGCCGGCGACCGCGACGATGGCCATTCCCACTCGTGGATTAATACGGAAGTAGCCAGGGTTCACGAAGACCGGTTTTCCCCACCCAAAGCCCATGAGAAAGAGGGTGATCGTTCCCAGCGGATCCAGATGACGCAAAGGGTTAAGGCTCAGCCTCCCAGCCCTTCGCGGACTGGGATCTCCCAGCAGGGTGGCGGCGAAGGCGTGGCTGGCTTCGTGAACTGCTATGGCGATAACGAAGGCCGGCACAGCTAATAGTAGCTCGTTAAGCGAGAGGTTCATCGAATTTCATTCCTATCGAGGCGATCTCACGGATCGACCAGTGCTTCCATCGATGTGCGATGGGGCGAACCCGCGGTTCGCCCCACGACGAATTATAGCACAGGGTCTATCGCAGATTCGGAAGCCGCCAGAGTGTGGCGCAGGGTTCCGGGAGCGGGGCATGTGTAGGAGCCAGCTCCCGCTGGCGACAGACCTGGTGACGGGGGCTCGGTAGCCTTTCGCCCGTGGTATCGCTGGCAGGAGCCAGCTCCTACGGACCTTCGCAAGGCTTCGCCCGGAAATTTGCGCCGCACCCAAGCCGCCACCGGACAGACTGGTTGACTCGGCCGGTTACCATGCCGGCAACGTGGTTAGTCCTCCCCATCACCCATCAGTTCATTCCACATGTCATCCGTGCCGATCATCGGCTCCCTAGCTGAGAGTGACGTCAGAGGCATGTGAGCCTCGGTCAGCAGGGGGACAGGCTCTCCGGTGATATCGCGTCCCAACTCCTTCGACAGCAGATCTTCCGATCGGAGACCGACGGGGACGAAGGATTCCAGCCCCTTCTGCTGCACCAGCACTCGGATGCGACCCAGACCATGCGTATCCAGCAGTTCCCTCAATGCCACCCAGTTGGCCTCATATTCGCGTCGAGGGAGGCCAACGTGATCCAGTGCCTTCAGGTAGCTCGACATTCCCAAAGCGGTGAGAAAGGCATGCTGGGGGATCGTTCCCAGAGATTGAAGAGCTAGCTCGGTTCCCCTTCGGGCGAGACTGGTGAAATCCACGTGCGCTGTGATGTCCTGCCGTCCGATGCGTGCATAGGGGTCATCGCTCAATGTGTGGCGGTGGAAGCAGAGGAGTGTTCCATCGCAATGGCGTTCGGAGTACAACTCCTCGGCGGGGTAGCCGTAGTCGAGGGTGAGGACCACGCCCCTGCGCAGCGCCCTCGCCACCTCCGCCATCCAGTCGAGGGCGTCCAGGTTGACCTCACCCTTGCAGCCCTCCGGTGGCAGAAAGCCGAGGCGGGAGAAGTAGCCGTTAAGTCGCGGGTCCGAAGGAGCATCCACCGTCTCAAGCAGCTGACCATCACGGATCTCAACGTAGATCTCCTTCAGCTCGCCATCCAGCACGGCCACTTTGTGCACAGGGAAGGCGTCCAGCAGTTCGTTAGAGAGGAAACAGCCTTCTACGGAGCTTTCAGGCAGATCGAGAGTCGGGCCTTCGTGCCAGGAAACCCGGGCAGCAACCGCTCCTAGTCTCTTGAGGGTTTCCTGCTGCCGCCGCACGAGGGAGGCGCTCCGCTCCGCGATCACGTAGACGAGTGCCTCATGAAAGTCAGGTGCCTGCGCGGATGTGTAGGAGAGGAGATCCCTGGCCAGCGATTCTCGTCCTGCACCCATCTCGACCAATGTGAAGCGCGAGGGACGCCCTAGAGCGAGCCACAACTGCTCAGCCTGCCTCGCCAAGAGGGCGCCAAAGGCGGGGTGCACTTCCGGGCTGGTGAAGTAGTCGCCCTCGGCACCGATCCGCTCGACGTCCGAGCTGTAATAGGCCCCGGGGGCAGAGTAGAGAGCCATCTCCATGAACCGGCGGAATGTGATCCGCCCACCCCTAGCGATGGTATCCCGTATCGCCGCTTCGGCTTGAGTCATCACAGCCATCTATGCTCACACGGTGTCGATGTTGCCCATTTCACAGGTTACCATGAAGCCGTCGCAGCCGCCACAGTACTCCCCGCTGGGGGTGTGGCGCGCATTTCCGTGGCTTACCCGGGATGTCGACTACGGCTGGGGAGGCCCATTTGGAGTGCGGCGACCTGGCGCCGCTTTGGAACGCTGCAGCTTGACGCGGCAGGGGCAAGATGGCGGCGTCGAGCCGCCGCCTGTGAAAGCGGTGTCAAGCCACCGCACTCCAGAAGCTAGCCCCTCGGCCCCCCGGAATCTTGTGCCGCACCTCCCCTGCTGGGACCGGTGTATCACCCTCGACCCTGATCCTGCTCGCCTGGTATAATTAGCGGATCGCTAGGTTCAGCCCTAGCTTTGCCGTGCGTGCCCATTTGTCGGATACCAGGAGTTGTCTCTTGCCCGATTTTCGCCTAGCCTCCGATTTCGCTCCCACCGGCGACCAACCCCAGGCTATCCAGCGGCTGGTCGAGGGCTTAAGTGGTGGAGTGAAGCATCACACCCTGCTGGGTGTCACCGGCTCGGGCAAGACCTTCACGATGGCGAATGTAGTCGCCCAGCTGCAGCGCCCCACGCTGGTGCTCGCCCCCAACAAGACTCTGGCCGCGCAGCTCTGCTCTGAGTTCAAAGAGTTTTTTCCAGACAACGCGGTGGAGTACTTCGTCAGCTACTACGATTACTACCAACCCGAGGCCTACGTACCCAAGTCGGATCTCTACATCGAAAAGGACTCATCGCTCAACGAGGAGATCGACCGACTTCGCCACTCGGCAACCAAAGCGCTGTTCGAGAGGCGAGACGTGGTCATTGTCGCCTCCGTGTCCTGCATCTACGGCCTAGGATCGCCTGAGGAGTACGGGAAAGTGGTGCTCACCCTGAGGCGAGGGGAGCGCCACAGACGGGACAAGGTACTTCGTTTCCTGACGGACATCCACTACGAGCGGAACGATTACAACTTCAGTCGAGGAAAGTTCCGAGTTCGTGGCGATACCTTGGAGATCCATCCGGTGGGTGAGGACATCGCGATCAGGGTGGAGTTCTGGGGCGACGAGGTGGAGAGGATCAGCGAGGTGGATCCTCTGACCGGAGAGTTGCTGGTGGAGCGGACCCAGGTGGACGTGTACCCGGCAAAGCACTTTGTGACGACCCAGGAGAAGCTCGAGGAAGCGATCAGGGACATCGAGGGGGAGTTGAAGGAACGGCTTGCCGCGTTGAGAGCCGACGGAAAATTGGTGGAGGTCCAGCGGCTGGAGCAGCGGACTCACTACGACATCGAGATGATGCGCGAGACCGGCTTCTGCAACGGGGTGGAGAATTACTCTCGCCATCTGTCGCGCCGAGCTGCGGGGAGCCAACCTTGGACCCTGCTGGACTACTTTCCTGACGACTACCTGATTTTCATCGACGAGTCGCACCTATCGATCCCCCAGGTGAGGGGGATGTACGCGGGCGACTACTCGCGGAAGAAAACTCTGGTGGACTATGGTTTCAGATTGCCCTCGGCATTGGATAACCGGCCGCTGAAGTTTCCGGAATTCGAAAGCCACGTCAACCAGGTGGTGTACGTTTCGGCAACGCCGGGTCCCTATGAAAGGGAGCGCAGCCAGCAGGTGGTCGAGCAGCTGATCCGTCCCACCGGGCTGATAGATCCCAGCATCGAGGTGAAACCTACTGCCGGACAGATCGACGACCTGTTGGAGCAGGTCAAGGCGAGGGTCGATCGGGGGGAGAGGGCGCTGATCACTACCCTGACGAAGAGGATGGCAGAGGATCTAGCGGACTATCTCAGGGAGATGGGGATAAAGGTTCACTACCTGCACTCGGAGATCGAGACGCTCGAGCGCATTGAGATCCTGCGAGACCTGCGGCTCGGGGTCTACGACGCGGTGGT
>DAHXJB010000415.1:0-2562 GCA_027372455.1 Chloroflexota bacterium
GAGCACCGCCCCAACAAACTCGATGGTGTTCATCCGGACGTCTTCAATCAGCGCTCTTGGCCCAATCAGGGCTCCGCCCAGCACACTGGCGTTGCCCGATAGGAACTTGGTAATGGAGAGCAGCACCATGTCCGCTCCGAGATCGATCGGCTTCTGCAAGGCAGCGGTGGCGGTGGTGTTGTCTACCAGTAGTGGCACCCCATGGGAATGGGCCACAGCCGCCACCGCGGCTATATCTGTCACGAAGAGACTGGGGTTGCTGGGGGTCTCCACCCACACCAGCCGCGTGGTGGAGTCTATGGCGCGGTCCCACTCCTCGGGGTCTGCTGGATTCGCCACAAAGTTGCAGCTGACACCCAGCCTCTCTGGAAGGATCGTGGATGCCTGCTTGTAGCCCTCCCCAAAGATGTGCAAGCTGGTGACGATGCTGTCGCCAGGGTGGAGCATGGTGAGCAGCAGGTTGAACAGCATCTGGGAGCCGGAACTGGAGGTCACGCAGGCTTCGCCGCCCTCAAGGGCCGCCAGTCGGTCCTCCAGCACGTTGGTAGTGGGGTTTCTGTTGCGGCTGTAGACGTAAGTCGGTCGATTGTCGAACGATTCATAGGGGAAGGTCGCCGACTGCACTATCGGGGGCACGAAGGTCCGGAAATTGGTGGTGTCCTCGATGGGGTGGAAGCCGCTGTGCAGGGCCCGGGTGTCGAACTGTCGATCGGCATCGAGGCTCGGCTGGCGGGGCGACTTGAGGTCAAATTGCCAGGGCTCGATCTTGGGATACTGTCTGGCATCGGCCATTGGACTGCATCACTCCTGGTACAGGATATCTTTGGGTAGGTGACAGTAGATCTTGTGGCCGCCCCCGAAGTCGACCTCCGGCGGCTCCTCGGTCTGGCATATGTTGCCCATCATGTGTGGACAGCGGGTGTGGAACCTGCAACCGCTCGGGGGGTTGACTGCGCTGGGTACAGATCCAGCCAGCCTTATCTGGCGGTTCGTCTGTTCCGTGTTGGGTCGGGGTATCGCCGCCAGCAGGGCTTCGGTGTATGGGTGGCTGGGCGGTGAGTAGATGCTCTCGCATGGACCTACCTCCATCACCCTGCCCAGGTACATCACCATCACCCAATCCGACAGCAGCCGCACGCTGGCCAGGTCGTGGGATATGAGTATCATCGTGGTATTGCGCTGCTGCTGGATATCCATCAGCAGGGTCAGCACCGCCGCCTGCACGGAGACGTCGAGGGCCGAGACCGGTTCGTCGCAGATGACCATGCTGGGGTTGCTGGCGATGGCCCTGGCTATGCCGACGCGCTGCTTCTCCCCCCCGCTCAACTGCCTCGGCAGCCTCCAGTAGTAGCTTCCGTCCAGCTTCACCAGCTTCAACAAGCGAACGACCTCGTCGTGAACCTGGTTCTTTGGCACGGTCTTGAAGCGCTCCAGGGAGACGGCGATCTGGTCTCCTACCGAATAGGAGGGATTGAGGACGCCGTTGGGGTCCTGAAAGACCATCTGCAGCTCTTTTATCGTCCCGATGCCTCGCTTGCGCAGCGGCTTCGCGATGTCGACGCCGAGAAACTCGATTCGTCCTCCAGAAGGCGGCTCCAACCCCACTATCGTCTTGGCGAGGGTGCTCTTGCCGCAGCCAGATTCCCCAACGATCCCAAGTGTGCGACCCCGGCCGACGGAGAGACTCACTCCGTCCACAGCCCTGACGTATCGTCGCTTCTCTCGCCCGATGAGGCTGGCAAACGACTCGTAAGGGACCGGGTAGTAGCTGCGCACGCCTTTAACTACCAGCAGATCTGGAGATTGCTCGTCCGCAGCGGCTTGGTTCTTGGCGGCTGCCAGTTCTGCCTGAGTGAAGAGCGGCGTGCCGATCCAGTCGGCGGTTCGTGCACATCGGGCCAGATGGCCGGGAGCTACCTCCACCAACCGCGGGTGTTCGAGATTGCAGTCGCGGCCGGCATGTTGGCACCTGGGGGAGAAGATGCAGCCCGGCGGGATGTTGGCCGGCGACGGCACCTGCCCGGGTATGGGGTGTAGCTTTCGCTCGCCGTGGGGCACATCCACGTCGGGAAGACAGCGGATCAAACCCCGTGTGTAGGGGTGCGCGGGGTTTCGGAAGATCTCGTTGGCGGACGCAAGCTCCACCACCTCCCCCGCGTACATAACGGCGACCTTGTCGGCGACGCGTGCGACAACCCCCAGGTTATGGCTTATATAGAGCGTCGACATGCGGTACTTCGCCTTCAACTCTGCCACCAGATCCAGCACCGCGGCTTCCACAGTGACGTCGAGCGCGGTCGTGGGCTCATCCATGATCAGCAGTGACGGATTGTTCAGCATCGCCATGGCGATGAGGACGCGCTGTTGTTGCCCTCCAGAGAGTTGATGCGGGTACCGCCGCATCACCCCTTCGACGTCAGGCATGTGCACACGGTCTAGCGCCGCCATGCACTCGTTCCGCGCGTCGCTCTTTGCCATCTGTCGATGTGCCACCAGGGTTTCCATCAGTTGATCCTGGATGCGCATGGTTGGGTTAAGCGAGGACATCGGCTCCTGATACAC
>DAHXJB010000422.1:0-5504 GCA_027372455.1 Chloroflexota bacterium
GCCCTCTCCCTCAGCTTGGCAACGAAGCTCTTGACCACCTTGAAGTTAACGTCGGCCTCCAAGAGGGCCAAGCGGACCTCCTTCAGAGCCACGTCGACGTCTTCTTCCGTTAGTTTTCCTTTGTTCCGAAGCCGCGAAAACACGGCCTGTAGTTTGTCTGAGAGGCTCTCAAACACTTGACGCCTCCTGATTAGTCGGTTACTCCCAATTAATGATAACCGACGAAAGCTCTGGAGTCGAGTCGCCGAGGCTCGACGGCTTAAGGGGGAGAAGACGGGGCACCACCAGCTGGGGGAGCCGTTTCTCTCGGGTCACCTCGTTCAATACCAACTGGCCGGCCTCGACCAGCGATAGATAGGCGAGCAGGTAGGAAACGGTCGATTCGGCCCCCTGATTTCGGTTCACTCCATCGGGGATGAGCCCATCGAAACAGCCGCCCGTGCTCTCGCAATAGAGGGGCTTGTCCAGGGCGTTTCGTCCCAGGTACCAGGCGAAGGCCTGGTGGGACTCGCTCAAGTATCTCCTGTCGCCGGTCAACTGGTAGGCCGCCAGGCAAGCGTCCACCAGGGCATTGGCATCCACAGGCTGCTGGTCGAATCGAGCGCACTCCCCTCCGCGTGGATACCAGCCGGCCTGACCCACCAGGCTCACGTAGCTCGGGCTATCAAGGTGAGCCACCCTCAGCAGAAAGTCCAGGGATCTCTTCGCTACCTCCAGGTAGCGCTGCTTCCAGGTAACAAGATAGGCAAGAAAAAGAGCGTGTGGCAGACGAGCGTTGCTGTAGGTCAAGATGTCCTCGAACCACGCCCATTCCTCGGAGGCTTTCAGATCGAAAGCAGACACCATGGCGTCGGCGTGGTGCGCCACCAACTCCCTGGCATCGGCATCGTCCGGCTCGGCGCGAAGATAGTAATAGAGTCCCATTACGGAGAAAGCCCGCGCTCTAAGAAATTCCAGCCGTCTCAGCCAGGAGAAACTGCGCGACAGCATGGTCCGGGCGGTCATCTGGAGATCCTCCTCGACACCGGTGAGGGTCGTATATCCGAGAGCCCAAATGACCCGTCCATTCGAGTCTTCCGAGCCCACGGGATCCTCCCAACGGCGGTCGAAGGACATGAAATTGTGGAACCGGAAGTCGCCCATCTGGGCATAATTGAGAAAACGGAGATAGGTGGCAGCCAAGTCGAGACTCGACCAGTCACCAGTGAGATTGAAATGCTTCAGGGCAACGAGCAGGGCCCGAGCCTGATCGTCGATGGAATAGCCGTGGTTCGTATCGGGCAGGGCGTACATCGCATGCTGCACGACGCCGGTATCATCGGTCATTCGTTTCAGCCGATCCAGCCTGAAGCCAGGAACCTTATCGAGCATTATGTCACGCCACACTTCTCCATCACCCTCCCCTCAGGCGCGGCGTCCAAGAGGTGCACATCCCCTATCACCACCTCCTCCCTGCCTCTAGCCAACCGCCGCTTCCGCTTCCTCCTCCACAACAACCGGCTCCAGCTCCTCGGGAAGCAGCAGGCGGTTGAACAGTCGGACGTATTCGCGCGCCACGTTGTGCCACGTCATGTTACGCCCATAAGCGTAAGCCGCCATCGCCATGTCTGCACGCATGGTGGGGTTACCCATGAGGATGTTCAGTGACTCAGCTATCGAATCGGAATCCCTGAACGGGACCAACATGCCCCTCCCTTCTCCCAGCAACTCCTCTGCATAGATGAACGGCGTGGACACCACGGCCCGTCCGGCTCCGACGGCGTATGCCAGTGTGCCGCTTGCGATCTGATTGGGATTCAGGTACGGCACCAGGTAGATGTTGGTAGCCATCAGGTAGCTGACAATCTCGTTCTTGGTGAGATAGCGATTGTTGAACTTGACATGTCGCTGCAATCCGAGCTCAGACACCAACTCGTGGAGGTGGTTACGATAGCTCTCGCCCTCGCTCTTTCGAACCCCCGGGTGGGTCTCCCCGAGCACCAGATATAGCAAGTTCGGGTACTTGCGCACGACCGCGGGGAGAGCTTTGATCGCGTATTCGATCCCCTTCCCGGGATTGATCAAACCGAATGTCGAGATGGTGAATCTGCCTTCCATGCCAAGGATGGACTTAAAGCTGGAGGAGGGCAGCTTTCGCACGTTGGGCACCCCGTGAGGGATGTAGGTGACTGTAGGCTTTCGAACTCCGTAGTCCTCGGCCAGGATGCTCAGCGCCCTCTTGGCCAAGACCACGCTGGCGCCGGCCATCTCCACCAGTTCCCTCGTGACCTTGCGCAGATGGTCGTCGGGATTGGGCAGCACCGTGTGCATGGTGACTACAAGGGGCTTGTTCAGGCAACTGAGAAAGGAGAGCAGGTTCTCCCCGTGCTGCCCGCCAAAGAGCCCGTACTCGTGCTGAATGCACAGCAGGTCGGTCCGGGAATGGTTGATATACTGGGCCGCTTCCCTGTAGCTCTCCGGATCATCCACGGTGACGGCGAATTTCACCTCCGTCCCGTAGCAGTATGTGGACTGGCTCTCATTCAGGGCAACGATCTTCCCGGGGTTTCCCGGGAAAGCCCGATCCACCGCCTCCACCAGATCCTTGGTGAAAGTGGCGATACCACACTCCCGGGGAGGATAGCTGGCCATGTAGGTGATTCGCGGTTTCGCTGCCGTAGCTAGTCCGTCGAAGGGTCTCGGTTCAAGCATGTTCCACCTCCTCTGCGTTCCTGCCTGCCCAAGACCCACTTCGCGCGGCGCCATAGCTGCGAGAAGCGGTTCATCGGAACGGGAGCAGATGATCAGCTGAGGTCGTAGCGCTCCCGTGGCGCAGATTGCGACCAGGCCGCGGCAGGCCCATCTAATTGTCCTAGCACGATTCGGGCCGTGGTCGCGCCGAACGGGAGGTGCAGCCCACATCCTGAGATCTCACGACTGCCGGCAACAATGCCCGAGTACGGCCCTACAAACCCACGATGGATCGACAGATCAACCGAGCTGGAATATGATGAGATGTACTTCAGGGGGTGTGGAGCGAGCAACATGGCACTGTTTGGGGGTGTGGAAGCCGGGGGCACCAAATTCGTGTGCATGGTCGGCAGCGGGCCGCGGGACATTCGAGCAGAGATCAGCCTTCCCACAACGACCCCTGGAGAGACGATAGGTAGAGTCGTGGATTTCTTCAGGAATGCGACGGCCGGTTCATCGCTTTCCGCCATCGGGGTCGGTTCCTTTGGGCCGGTGGACCTGGATCCCGCATCGCCGACCTTCGGCTACATAACCACGACCCCGAAGCCGGGCTGGACCCAGACCGACATCGTGGGCATGCTGAAGGACGCCCTCGGCGTCCCCGTGGCCTTCGACAGCGACGTAAACTGCGCGGCCTTCGCCGAGTACCGCTGGGGCGCAGCTGTGGGCGTCGATCCATCCGTATACATCACCGTGGGAACGGGGATAGGCGGGGGTGTCGTTTGTCACGGTCGGCCACTCCACGGGTTGGTACACCCGGAGGTCGGCCACATGCTCATCCCTCACGATTGGACTCTCGATCCCTTTCCCGGTAGCTGTCCATTCCACGGTGACTGCTTCGAGGGTCTCGCGTCGGGTCCAAGTCTCAGGAAGCGATGGAATCAGCCGGCAGAGACACTCCCGGCCGAACACGAAGCCTGGGATCTGGAAGCTCGATACATCGCTCTGGCGTTGATGAACCTGATCCTCTGCTATTCCCCGCGCCGCATCGTCGTTGGTGGAGGTGTCATGCAACGCGAGGATTTGTTCCCCTTGGTGGGAGGCAAGCTGCTCAGGTTGCTTGGTGGCTATGTCCAGTCCCCTCAGATCACGCGGAACATAGATAGCTATATAGTCCCCCCGGCCCTGGGGCGCCGAGCCGGAGTGCTGGGCGCCATCGCCCTGGCGCTCGACTCCATGGGGTGAGAAAAGCCCTCCTTCCCAGGTGAGAAATGCCCATTTCCCAGGTGAGGAAGGTCCGCTTTTGAGGCGGGAAATGCCCCCTTCCCCGGTGGGGAAGGGGGCGAGGGGGGTTAGGTCGGTTTGGTTCACCCCTCTTCCGGGGCCAGCAGGGCCTCCACGAAGCGATCGGCATCGAATTCGGCCAGGTCATCCACCTTCTCGCCGGTCCCCACGAAGCAGATTGGCACCCCCAGCTGATCCCCAAGGGCGAAGACTATGCCCCCCTTGGCTGTACCATCCAGTTTGGCCACCACCACTCCGTCGATCTCCACAGCCTCTTGAAACTGCTTGGCCTGCATGAGCCCATTCTGCCCGGTGGTCGCATCCAGCACCAGGACCGTGGCGATTCGCTCGGGCGACTGCTTCTCCAGCACCCGCCTGATCTTCCTCAGCTCTTCCATCAGGTTGAACTTCGTGTGCAACCGGCCTGCCGTATCCACCACCACAAGGTCGGCACCCCTAGCCCTCGCGGCCGTCAGCGCATCGAAAACCACCGAGCCCGGATCCGCCCCCGGTTGATGGGCGATCACCGGCACCCCGATTCGTTCGCCCCAGATCTTCAACTGGTCAATGGCCGCGGCGCGGAAGGTGTCGGCGGCCACGAAGATCACGCGGTGAGCCCGGCCGCTCCAGAATCTGCCCAGCTTGGCGATGCTGGTGGTCTTTCCCACACCGTTGACACCCACCACCAGTACAACCCCCAGCCCTTTCTCTGGCAGCAGGGCGCTACAATCTGCCGATCCTAGCAGGGCACGCAGCTCTTCCTTGAGGGCCGAGTAGAGGGTGGCCGGCTCACCGATGTGCTCCTTCCGAGCTCGAGTCCGGAGGGCGTCCAGCAGCTTCTCCGTGGTCTCCACCCCAACGTCGGCCTGGATCAACAGCTCTTCCAGGTCCTCCCAAAGCTCCTCATCGATGCTCTTCCGCTGGAAAACCCCCGCAATCTTGCCAAAGAAGGACTCGCGCGTTCGCCGCAGGCTGCTGTCGATCTTACGAAATCGGTCGAATATCAAGCCTCGTTCTCCTTGGAATCGAGTCTCAAAGACATCACAGTAGACGTGGAGTCGGCCGCCATGGAGACGCCGTACAGGACCCCGGCCGCCTCCATGCTGGTACGGTTATGCGTAATCATCAGGAACTGGCTGCTCTCGGTGAGGCTCTCGATCATGTCGCAGAACCTCTTCACATTGGATTCGTCCAGCGCCGCGTCCACCTCGTCCAGCAGGCAGAACGGGCTGGGATTCACCTTCATCAGGGCGAAAAGAAGTGCCACCGCCGTGAGCGCCCTCTCTCCGCCCGACAGGCCCAGCAGGTTTCCCCCCTTCTTCCCCGGGGGTACGGCCATCACATCCACCCCACCCTCCAGCGGCTGGTCGGGCTGGGTGAGCTGCAGCCGAGCGCTGCCACCCCCGAAGAGGATGGAAAAGCAGTGGCTGAACTCGTCGTTGACCAGTTGAAAGGTCTCCTGGAAACGATCGCTCATAACGTGTCGGAGCTCGTCGATCGCCTTTCTCAAAGTGCGTCCGGCTTGAGACAGATCATCCAACTGGGTAGTC
>DAHXJB010000437.1:0-1981 GCA_027372455.1 Chloroflexota bacterium
ACTTCCGGCCCATCGCGCGTGCGATCGAGTGGCCAAGGGAGGTCTTGCCCACGCCGGGAGGTCCCACGAAGCAGAGGATCGGCTCCCTCATCTCCGCGAGCTCCGCGTTCTCGGCCATTCGGTCCTCTTTCAGCTTGCGAACTGCCAGGTACTCCAGGATCCTGTCCTTCACTTTCTCGAGGTCGTAGTGGTCCTCGTCCAGGATCCGTCGCGCCTCCGGCACGTCGATCGCGTGCCCAGTGCTCACGTTCCACGGCAGCGCCGTCAGCCAGTCCAGGTAGGTCCGAATCACGCCGTGCTCGGGGGAAGCGGAAGGAATCTTCTCCAGACGCGAGAGCTCCCGATCCGCTTCTTTGCGGGCTTCCTCCGGCATACCGGACTGCTCCACCTTCTCGCGAAGCTCCCGAACCTCGGCATCCTCGGGGCTCTCCTCGCCCAGCTGCTTCTGGATAGCCCGAAGCTGCTCGCGCAGGTAGTACTCCCGCTGAGCCTTGGTCATCTGCTCCTGGGCCTCGGACTGGATCTTCCGGCCCAGCTCCAGAACCTCCAGCTCCTTGTTCAGGTAGCCAGTGATGACGTGAAGCTTCTCCTCTATCGAGTCGAGTTCCAGGAACCGCTGCCGCTCATCCAACTCGAGCCGCAGGTGCATGGCCACGAAGTAAACCAGTTGTCGCGGCCCCTCCAGATTCATCGCTGCCGCCACCAGTTCGTCCGGCAGGTAGGGAGAAAGGTTCACCAGATTCTGGAACTGGGTAACCACGTTCCTGGCCATGGCGTCGATCTCCACGCCCGTCTCCTCGGTCTCGGGCATGGGCTCGACCCTGGCGATCAGATAGGGCTGCTCCTGGATGTACTCCAGGACTCGGATCCGCTGCAATCCCTGCATCACCAGACGGATGGTGCCATCCGGCATCTTGAGCATCTGGTGGATCTTTCCCAACGTGCCCACTTCGAATACTTCGCCCGGGCCCGCCAGGGTCTGCTCCGGGTCCTTCTGGGCCACGAGGCCGATAATTCGATCGCCCGAGGCTACTTCGTCCACCAGCTTTAGAGACCTTTCCTGGCCCACGGCCAGCGGAACGACGGTTAGCGGGTAGACGACGGTATCCTTCAAGGGCAGGATAGGCGTGGTGAAGGGTTGTCCTTCTCTGTTGACAACCTCGTCCACATTTTCTTCGTTGTTAGGTGCGACTTCGGGAACCGTCATCGCTATCTCCTCCTAACTCATCTGGGCTTCCCTACGGCTGGCACACCTTAGACAGGCTGATCGTGAGGAAACCGTTCTCGTAGTGGGCATCCACGCAGTCCGGGTTCACCCTGATCGGCAGGAATACTTCGCTTCGGAACCGGCCGAAGTTGATCCCCACTTCGTGGTAGCGGACCTTCTCCGGGCGGGCGCTATCTGCGCGACTGCCGCTGACGACTACCACGTCGTGAAAGAGGGTGACCTCGATTTCCTCTTCGTTGACTCCCGCCAGCTCCATCATTACGACGACTTCGCTTTCGGTTTCGTAGACGTCCGTGGGCGGTCGCCACACTTCCTGCCGCGCATAGGGCATGGGGTGGAACCAGCTCCAGCCACCACGCTGCAACTGCTCAAGGTTGGCAGGCTTCCCACCATAAGCGACTGAAACAAAGCGGTAACGCAAGCGCATTGCCTTCCTCCCGTGGCCGACTGGCCGGCAATCACGATCCGTTCTTGCAAGATGCCGGCCAGTCGTGACCAACTACCAGCGGTAGATGCCCAATACTACATTCCGATTCTACCACTCTCCCCATCTCCCACTCGCGACGCCGCGCGCAGGTCGTCCAGGAGCCGGAGGCTGCCGGTGTCCAGCAGGTCATTCACCTTCTTGGCTATGGCCTCTCCAACCCCGGGGATCTCCCGAAGATCGTGCTCGCGCCGATACTGCTCGATGGGAACCGGTAGCTCTCGGAAGGCCGCAGCGGCCTTCCGGTATGCCCGATACTTGAAGGGGAG
>DAHXJB010000516.1:0-9425 GCA_027372455.1 Chloroflexota bacterium
AAGAAGGTCTCCCTGATCGAGTCGGTAAACCCGGAATGGCTGGACTTGAGCGCCCAGTGGCAGTAACGAAGAGATGCTTCGCTGGCGCTCAGCATGACATGGTGCAGGATGTCCTGTTTCCGCAAGCCGCCGTACACTGCCTCTCAAGCGGGGATATCCCAGATTGGCATGTAAAATGCGGTAGAAGCTCAGAGAATGCGGCACCCACAAACGGATCTTCTGGCGGGACCAGAGGGAGTAGCGGTTTTCCGAGAGAGTCTCGTGTTTTCTTCGCAACTGTCGGTTGGCGCCGGACTGTGCGCGCCTTGCCCAATCCCTGGATCTTGAAGGCTTATCACCATATTGCGAGCGGAGCGTCCAATGCCGTCGATCCTGCAGAACATTGACGACCCTGCGCAGTTGAAGGGGCTCAGCTACCACCAGTTGGAGCAGTTGGCGGAAGAGATCCGGGCCGAACTGATAGATCGAGTGCCCCAGAACGGCGGCCACCTGGCTTCCAACCTGGGGGTGGTGGAGTTGACCATTGCCCTGCATCGGGTTTGCCAGACGCCGCGCGACAAGATCGTGTGGGATGTGAGCCACCAGTGCTATGCCCACAAGATGCTGACCGGCCGCCGAGACCGGTTTGCCACCATCAGGCAGTACGGTGGTCTCTCTGGATTCACCGATCCTTCGGAGAGCCCGCATGATGCCTTCGGGGCGGGCCACGCGGGCACCGCCCTCTCGGCAGCAGTGGGGATCGCGGCCGCGAGAGATCTGGCCGGGGAGGACTACGACGTGGTGGCCGTGGTTGGCGATGGCTCCTTCAGCAGCGGCATGACTTTCGAAGCTCTCAATCATGCCGGCCATCTGGGCTCCAGGTTGATTGTGATCCTGAATGACAACGGCATGTCGATCTCTCCCAGCGTAGGGGGGCTATCGAGGTTTCTGAATGTCCTGCGGCTGGATTCCAGGTACGAGATGGCGAAGGACGAGACGAAGAAGGCGTTAGTCCATCTGCCCATGGGTAATGAGGCCTGGGCCATTACCAAGCGGCTCAAGAGCCGCTTGAAGAGGGCTCTCATACCTGGATCACTGTGGGAGGAGTTGGGCTTCACCTACCTGGGTCCGGTGAATGGGCACGACATAAGGGAGTTGGAGGCCGCGCTGATCCGGGCCAGGGATCACGAGCCCGGACCGACACTGATCCACGTGCTGACCAAGAAGGGCAAGGGATACGCCCCGGCCGAAGCCGACGCCACCAAGTTTCATGGGATCTCTCCCAAAGGAGGAAAGCAGAACAGTTCGCCAACGTACAGCGAGGTGTTTGGCCGAACCACATATCGGCTGATGAGGGAGGACAATCGGGTAGTTGCTATCACCGCGGCCATGTTGGATGGCACCGGCCTCACCCTGCCTGCCAGCAAGTTTCCCCATAGGTTGTTCGATGTGGGGATCTGCGAGCAGCATGCGGTCACAATGGCCGCGGGCTTGGCTACCCAGGGGATCATCCCCATAGTGGCGATCTACTCGACCTTCTTGCAGCGATCCTACGACCAGATCGTCCACGACGTCTGCATACGTGGCTACCCGGTGGTGTTCGGCGTCGACCGGGCTGGGGTAGTGGGAGACGATGGCAAGACCCACAATGGGGCGTTCGACATCCCCTATCTCACTAGCATCCCAAACATGGTGGTGGCTGCTCCCAGAGACGAGAATGAGCTGCAGCAGTTGCTGTTCACGGCCGTGAACGCGGGGCGACCGATGGCGATTCGGTATCCTCGGGGACGGGGACCCGGTGTGCCGCTCCAGCACAGCTTGCAGCGGATTACGATCGGGGAGGGGGAGATCCTGAGGGAAGGGCACGACGTGACCCTGCTGGCGCTGGGGTCGATGGTGCGGGCTGCTCTGGATGCCGCGGAGTTGCTGGCGGAGCGCGGCATCCAGAGCGCGGTCGTCGATGCCCGGTTCGCCAAGCCGCTGGATGCGGATCTGATCCTGGACCTGGCTGGCCGAACTCGAAGGGTGTTGACACTGGAGGAAGGGAGCCTCACCGGCGGGTTCGGTAGCTCCGTGCTGCAACTACTCCAGCAATCTGTCCTGAGTGGTGTGCGGGTGGAGAGCCTTGGGCTTCCGGACCAGTTCATCGAGCATGGGGCCAGAGACTTTCTTCTTCGGCAGCTCGGGCTGGACGCGGAGGGAGTAGCGAGGCGGGTCATGGCCGCATTTCCGGAACTGTGCGTTCGACCGCCGATCCAGATGGTGGGAGGGATCGCCGGATGACGTTGCCGATCTGCTTTGACAGATACAGGGTCGAGATCGATGCCGAGCTTCGGCGGTCTCTGGCTGGGTATCAGTCGCCCATGTACGACATGCTTCGGTATCACATGGGCTGGATAGGTGAGAAGGGCCAGCCCCTGCCCGGCTCCGCGGGGAAGGCTCTTCGTCCCACCCTCTGCCTGCTGGCCTGCGAAGCTGCGGGCGCTGACTTTGCCGTCGGATTGCCGGCCGCAGCGGCCATCGAGTTGATCCACAACTTCTCTCTGATCCACGACGATGTTCAGGATGACGATAGGGAGCGACGTCATCGCCCCACCGTATGGAGCGTTTGGGGAAAACCGCAGGCGATAAACGCCGGAACCGCGATGCGGGTGGTGGCAAGCCTCACCATGCTGCGATTGGAGGAGAGAGAGGTCTCTTTCGCCAAGCTGCTCAGGGCGCAGCGGCTGCTCGATCAGAGCTGCCTTCGGTTAATCGAGGGGCAATACCTGGATATCAGCTTCGAGAGCCGCCTCGACGTGGGGGTTGACGACTACCTGGCAATGATCGAGGGGAAGACGGCGAGTCTGATAGCCAGCTCTTTGGAGATTGGTGCGCTGCTGGGGTCCGACGACGAAGGGTTCGTTCGGGCTTTCCGCCGGTTTGGCTTGAACCTGGGGTTCGCCTTTCAGATTCGAGATGACATTCTCGGCATTTGGGGCAGCACCGAGAAGATCGGCAAGCCAGTCGGCAGCGACATCTGGCGCAGAAAGAAGTCGTTTCCCATTGTCTATGCATTCGACAGGGCGGATCTAGCCTCCAGGTCGGCGCTGCGCGACATCTATAGCAGTGACATGGTTGACCAGAAGGCGGTGGACCGGGTGCTCTCGATACTGGACGGAATGAACGCCGAGCGAGAGGCACAGAAGCTTGCCGATAGTTTCTGCGACCGAGCCCTAGCCGAACTGGAAAACGTGGAGCTCTCGCCCTGGGCGGTGGGCTCGCTGCGGGAGATGGCCCATTTTCTGACCGAGCGGGACTTCTGAACGAAACCTGGAGGCGTCAATGGCATTCCCTCTGCGGCTATCCCTCTCGGTGGGCAGCTACGTCGCTGCCAACAAGCTACGTGGCAGACGGCGCTTCCCAATGGTGCTGATGCTGGAACCCACCTTCCGCTGCAACCTCTCCTGCGCTGGTTGTGGGCGGATCAAAGAAGATAAGGCCATGGGCGGGCGGATGCTCAGCCTGGAGGAGTGCCTCTCCGCCGTTGAGGAGACGAGGGCCCCGGTGGTCTCCATCGCCGGAGGCGAGCCTCTTCTTCATCCCCAGATCGGGGAGATCGTCAAGGGGATTGTGGAGAGAAAGCGCTTCGTCTACATGTGCACCAACGGGATTGCGCTGAAGAGGGGGCTAGAGCTGTTCGAACCGAATCCCTACCTCAGCATCGTCTTTCACCTGGACGGCTTTGCCGATCTTCACGATCGCATAACGGGCCGTTCTGGTGTTTTCGATGCCGTGATCGATGGCATACGTGCGGCCAAGCAGGCTGGGTTTCAGGTTCGCACCAACACCACGGTCTTCAAGGGGGCCGACCCCCAGCAGATGCTGAAGCTGTTCTCCATGCTAACGGATCTCGGGGTGGACGGCATGATGGTAGCCCCGGCGTTCAGCTACGAGGAGGTGGATGCCGACATCTTCCTGCGGCGGGAGGAGGTTCCGGCACTCTTTGATCCGCTCTACCGCCAATCGCGACGGTTTCCGTTCTACCATTCACCGGTTTACCTGGAGTTCCTCGCCGGCAAGAGGGAGTTGCAGTGCACCCCATGGAGCACCGTCACGAGAAATCCCAAAGGTTGGAAGAGACCCTGCTACCTGCTGACCGACGGCTACTGCCGATCTTTCCAGCAACTGATGGAGGACACCGTGTGGGAGAAGTACGGGGTCGGGCGCGATCCCCGCTGCACCAACTGTATGGTTCACTCCGGGTTCGAGGCCAGCGCCATCGAAGCCGGCACCAGCAGCGTGGCTGGGTTGTGGCACATGACCAGGTGGAGTCTGTTCGGTGCGTAAGTTGGCGAGTGGCAGGCCTGCTCCCGTCGCTTTTCTGGGGGCGATGAAGCAGGAGGTGGATGGCCTGCGAAGGGAGATGGCGATCGAACGGGAAGTAGCGCAGAACGGGTGGCGCCTCTTCCAGGGGCAGTACGGCGGCAAAGCGCTGCTGCTGGTCCAAACGGGTCCCGGGCGGCAGCAGGCGGAAGATGCGTTTGAGTACCTGAGGCTCCACTATCCACTGTCCGGTGTGGTCTCTCTTGGGTTTGGCGGGGCGCTGCAGCAGGGGCTGAGGGTCGGTGACTTGGTTCTCTGCTCGGTGCTCTACCGTGGGGAAGATGTCCGTGCGGAGTCTGGCTGCAACTCGGACCGGTGGCTGCTGGATCTGGCTGGCGAAGGGCTGCCTGGTAACTCGGTGCGGGTGGGGACCGGCGTAACGGTCCCCACTTTGGTGAGGCAGCGGGGAGAGAGGATGGCGCTCCGGGATGCTTTCGGTGCCGATGTGGTGGACATGGAAAGCTACTGGGTCGGCGTGCTGGCGCGGACCATGGGGATTCCGTTTCTGGCCGTGCGGGCGATCTCCGACTCTGTGAATGATAGCTTGCCTCCTTTCGACCTCTTCTTCGGCCCTGAAGGGCGATGGCGCTGGAGGGAGGGATTGGGCCATTTCCTATCCCACCCCTCCGATCTTTCGATGTTGCCGGGGGTCTATGCCAACTCCCGAAGAGCGGCTGGCAGCTTGACCGGCCTGCTGAAGACGATGATATCCCGATTCTGAGCGAGCGATGGGCAGAGGCGGGAATGAAGGCACTGGTCACTGGCGCGACGGGCTTTATCGGGTCGAGCCTGGTGAAGGAGTTGTTGGCTCGAGGATACCTGGTAAAGGTGCTGGTGAGGTCCGACAGCACGCGGAGGAACATCGACGGTCTTGGGGTCGAGCGTGCCGTTGGGGACCTGCGGGACAGGGAAACGCTGGATAGAGCACTGAAGGGTTGTGACGTGCTCTTCCATGTGGCCGCGGCATACAGCTTTTGGACGCCGAACCCCAAGCAGATATACGAGACCAACGTGGGTGGAACCGAAAAGCTTCTTTCAGCGGCATTGGAACGGGGGGTCCAGAAGGTAGTTTACACCAGTACCGAATCCACCGTGGGGATTCCTCGTAACGGAGGAGTCGGCAACGAAGGGCTGGTGTCGCGTGCCGATCAGCTTTCAGGTCATTACAAGAAATCGAAGCTCGAAGCGGAGAAGGTGGCGCTACGGATTTGCATGGAGGGTCTTCCCCTGGTTGTGGTCAACCCTACCACTCCGATGGGCCCTGGGGATGTGAGGCCGACGCCGACCGGCCAGCTGATAGTGGATTACCTGAACCGGAGAATGCCGGCGTACGTGAACACGGGGTTGAACCTAGTGGATGTCCGAGATGTCGCTGTGGGACACGTCCTGGCACTGGAGAGGGGGCGGATCGGGGAGAGGTACATCCTCGGAAACCGGAATCTGATCTTCAGGGAGATCCTGGGCATGCTGGAAGGGATAAGTGGCATTCCAGCTCCCCGATTCAGGATCCCGCTGTGGCTTGCATTGGGCGCAGGGTATCTGGACGAGTTCATCGCGAGGAAGGCTGCCGGGAAGCCCCCCAGGATCCCGGTGGCGGCGGTCAAGACCGCGCGCCATTTCAGACACTTCGACTGCTCCAAGGCCGTCAAGGAACTTGGGCTGCCTCAGACCCCAGTGGAGGAAGCTCTGAAGGATGCTATTAGGTGGTTCAGGGAAAATGGATATGCGAGTTGATGGAGAGAGGCCGGCCCTGGTTGCTGAAGCTCGCCCGGTTGATGACTTCTCGCAGCCGGAAGATCTGAGGGCCATCGCGACCGCGGTGCGCAAAGCCCAGTCTCGCCTGCTGAGTCTCCAGAGTCGAGAAGGCTACTGGGTTGGAGAGTTGGAGGCCGATGCCTCTGTATCGGCCGGTTACGTGCCTCTCATGTACTACATGCTGGGGGACGTCGACCCCGTCCGGAAGCAGAAGGTGATCAACCACGTGAAGAGCAAACAGAATCGCGATGGCTCTTGGAGCGCACACGCCGAGGGGCCGGGCGACCTCAACGTGAGCATTCAGAGCTACTTCGATCTGAAGCTCGCGGGGGTCTCTGCCGAGGAGCCGTTCATGGTGCAGGCTCGGGAGTTTATCCTGAGCCGGGGTGGGATCTGCCGTTCCAGCATCTTCACCAAGATCTGGCTCGCCCTCTTTGGCCAGTATCCGTGGACGGGGACTCCGGCGTTGCCTCCGGAGTTGATACTGCTGCCTAACTGGTTCTACCTGAACATCTACGAGTTCGCCAGCTGGTCGCGGGCCACTATCGTTGCCCTGATGGTGGTGCTCACCACCAAACCCACCTGCGCTGTGCTCGAACAGGCTCGGGTGTCTGAACTCTACCTGGAGCCAGAGGGGCAGCGAGATTACTCACTGGGCAAGATCGGTAATCCATTCAGCTGGAAGTCCTTCTTCCTGATGGCCGACGGGCTGCTGAAGCTGTGCGAAAAGTCGCCTATCAAACCGCTTCGTGGCCGGGCGATCCGCGACGTCGAGCGGTGGATCGTACAGCATCAGGAGTCGGATGGAAGCTGGGGCGGGATCATGCTCCCATGGATCTATTCCCTGATAGCTCTGAAGAGCCTCGGCTACCCCCTGAGCCATCCGGTTATTGAGCTGGGGCTGAAGGGGCTGGAGGGGTTCATCGTGGAGGATGAGACCACGCTACGGCTTCAGCCGGCGACCTCGCCCGTGTGGGACACCGCCTGGTCGGTGATCGCGCTCCGGGAGTCCGGGTTATCTTCTGATGACCAAGCGCTGACGAGGGCTGCTTGCTGGCTGCTGTCCCAGCAGATCAACGTGGGCGGCGACTGGCAGGTGAAGAACCCCGGAACCGAACCTGCCTGCTGGGCCTTTGAGTTCGACAACGATCTCTACCCCGATCTGGACGACAGCGCCGTCGTATGCAGAGCCTTGAGGAGGGTGCGTCTTTCGGAAGGGGTTGAGGATGCCAAGCAGCAGGCCATAGATCGGACCATTCCCTGGGTCACCAGTATGCAGAGCAAAGATGGCGGGTGGTCGGCCTTCGACCGAGACAACGACAAGTCCATTCTTTCCCAGATACCATTCGCGGATTTCATGTCTCCGCTGGACCCGACCTGCGCCGATGTGACCGCTCATGTCGTGGAACTGCTGGGGGAGTCGAGGCAGGACCCGGCCTCCATGCGCAGGGCGCTTGCTTATCTCAAGTCCACGCAGAGGGTCGACGGATCCTGGTACGGGCGCTGGGGAGTGAATTATCTGTACGGCACCGGCTTGGTGTTGGCCGCGCTTGCGGCGGCCGATCAGGACCCGGCCCAGGACTATATCCAGAGGGCCTGCTCCTGGCTTGCGTTTCGCCAGAACCCGGACGGCGGCTGGGGAGAGAGCTGCGAGAGCTATGCCGACCCTATCTGGGAGGGCTGCGGCCCCAGCACGGCCTCCCAGACGGCCTGGGCTCTGTTGGGACTCATGGCCAGCGAGCAGTCCTCAAGCCCTGTGGTGGAGCGGGGGGTCCGATACCTGATACGAACATTGCGAGAGGATGGCTCGTGGGAGGAGAAACCATACACCGGCACCGGCTTTCCCAAGGCCTTCTATCTTCGCTACGACCTCTACCGGGCCTATTTCCCACTGATGGCGCTGGCCCGCTACCATGAATACCTGAAGGGAGCAGTGCGATGAACGAATCGGAGGAATTCGAAAGACTCGCGGCCACCGATCCGACGGAGCGCATACTATTGTTGTCACACTGCATGCGCCCCAGCCGGAGCTGTCCGGGCAAATTCACCAAGCAAGGCTTGGAGTGCCCTGACGACTGCCTGGAGGAGTGTGTGGTGGGTCGGCTCCGTCGAGCGGCTCTGTCTTCACGTTACAAGGGGGTATGCATCGCGGCCGGCGGGGCAATGGCTGTCAGGTTCGTGGTGGAGCAGAACCCGAAGGCGATCGTGGCGGTGGCATGTGCCAGGGAGTTGGGCGAGGGCGTGGACGCCGTGGGATCCATGGCCAGGAACAATGAGGAGATCGTCCCCCCGATACTCGTCGTTCCACTGACGAAAGATGGCTGCGTGGATACGGAGGTGGACGAAGAGCGGGCACTGGACGCGATCAATGCCGGGCTCAGGGCGGAGGCTTTGAGATAACTGGTTAGGTGTGGCGACCGGAGAATGGTACACTTGAACCAGAAAGGAGGACCCATGGCTGATCGACCGTCGGCACACGAGCGCCGCAAAGAGGCGCATCTGCGGATCTGCTTGAGCAACGACGTACAGGCGAGCGGGGTCACCACCGGGTTCGAGTGCTATCGGTTCGTCCACCAGGCGTTGCCGGAGCTCGATTGGAAAGAGATAGATCTATCGACGACCTTGCTGGGCAAGCGACTGCGCGCCCCCGTGGTGATCTCGGCGATGACCGGCGGGTGCCAGCTTGGCGCCGAGATCAATCGAAATCTGGCTCGGGCGGCACAACTGCTGGGTATCGGCATGGGTGTCGGATCGCAGAGGGCGGCCATTCTGGATCCGAGCCTGGCAGAGAGCTACCAGGTTCGAGCCTACGCCCCGGACATCCTCCTCATGGGGAACCTGGGAGCGGTGCAGCTGAATCTGGGCTTCGGTGTGCGGGAGTGCAGGGAGGCGGTGGACATGATCGATGCCGACGCCCTCTGCCTTCATCTGAACGGTCTGCAGGAGGTCTTCCAGGGGTCCGGCGACAACGATTACCGTGGGCTGTCGGATAGGATCGGAGACGTCTGCCGTGGGCTCGAGGCCCCGGTGGTGGTGAAAGAGGTCGGGTGGGGAATTTCCCGGGAGGCTGCCGTGGAGCTGGTCGCCAGGGGGGCAGCCGGCATCGATGTCGCCGGGGCCGGCGGGACCTCCTGGTACATGGTCGAGCAGCTTTCAGCCGGTATCGCGCGGGAGGAGGCGTTGCGCTCGTCATTCGCCTCGTGGGGGATCCCAACGGCCGAGTCGCTGCGTCAGGTCGTATCGGTGGCCGGGCAGCTTCCGGTGATCGCCTCCGGCGGCATTCGGAACGGCGTAGATGCGGCGAAAGCGCTTGCCATGGGCGCCAC
>DAHXJB010000292.1:0-4565 GCA_027372455.1 Chloroflexota bacterium
GATGGCCTCCAGCCCGTCGCCCGCCTCTCCGATCACCTCGATGTCCGGATAGAGACTGAGGAGAGCCCGAATACCTTCCCTCAATATGGCGTGGTCGTCTACGATCAGTACCCTAGTCTTCTCCATTGTTGGCCCCTCCTATTCCAGTCCCTCCACGATGGCGAGTGGCCCCGGGTGCTCCACCTTCGAGCACCCGGGTCTCCCGAACCGCCGGTGTGCCGGAGATTGTCAGTTCTTGCTCCACTCCTTTTCCGCGATCTCGTTGGCGAGGTCGATCAGATTACAGGGTCTCGCCCCACCACATCGCAGTGCCGGGGCTGAATCGCGGGCTTCTGGCCGCGAGTATGGTTCCAGGTGGGAGATGGCTGGCTCGGCCCCTGATGTCAGGTGGGCCGGGCGTTGTTTCCCCGCGGACACCGCCGTTCGAACCTTGCCGGCCAGGAACGGGACCAGCACCAGCATTCCCGAGAAAGGAAGCGTGAATATGAAAAGCATGCCCATCAACGGTCCGAGCAGCAACACCAGTGGCAAAGGAGCTCGCACATACCAGTCGCCGGGTCCTCCCATCAGTCTTCCTCCTTCTGACGAGATCGAGAGAAACTCTCCTGTGCTTCGTCTCCAATAGGTGCCGCTCGAAACAATCTCGCCGCCGACGTACTTGGTGATCACTTGATTCCTTCCTTTTCACTGGGTACTGTCGACCCAGTCGCGCCGAGCCCTCAGTGTTGGGCCCCTGCTTCCACTGACGCTGACAGTTGCACGGGTACCGCCAGGATTTCCTCGCGAACGGCTGGTGACTCGACTTCCTCGGGGTAGTCTGGGTGGGCGCCGAGCACCGGCATGCGGTTCACTACCCAGCGGTAGACGAGCACCTCGATCGTCAGAACGGATACGACGATGATCGCCTCGGCCGGGTTGAGCAGTTCGCGGCCAGGTAAGTTCCAGTTGAAGGCGACCAGCGAGACGTTCAGCCGGTTGATGATCACGCCGATCACGGTCAACAGGGCTGTGAATCGCACCAGGCCGACGTTCTTCGCCTTGCCCGCGGCGACGAAGAGGATGCACGGCGTGAGCACGAAGCCGATCATCTCCACTCCGTACCAGTAGCCGTAAGGGGTGTTGAGAAGACCCCAGTGGTCTCCGTGGGCGAGAGCAATCACCTTGAGGGCGAAGTAGCTGGCCAGCACTAAGGCGGCCGCTTGGCCCAGACCGAGGGTAATCCTGTCGGCGCTCGCCAGATATTGGGAGTCGGCCCTCTGCTTCAGGAAGCGCATGTTCAGGGCGGTCACCACGATGACTGCCGAAATCCCGGTAGCGATGGCGGATACCAGGAACAGCCAGGGCAGAAAGGGCGTGTACCACAACGGGTGAAGCTTGCCGGGAGTCAACAGGAACATGGCGCCGAGGGCCGACTGGTGGAGCGTCGAAAGGATGATCCCGAGGATGGTCAATCCGATTGTCATGCTCTTTGCCCACTTCCGAAGTCCTTTGGTGCCGAGCCACTCGAAAACCGAGGGCGAGAACTCCAGTAACTGGACGGAGAGATAGAGGGCGACGTGCCACGCCACCAGAAACATGACCGAAGCCGGCCCGAAGGAGACGACCATTGGGTAGTAGATCCTCCAGGGCCGCCCCAGATCGATCATCAGGAACACCACCGCGAAGAGGTAGCCGAGGAAGCCGATCAGGATCGCGTTCTTCACCACCGGGTGGTAGTCCCTCATGCCGAAGACATACACCGCGGTCCCGAGCACGAACCCTTTTGCCGACCAGGGCACACCCGCGAACAGCCCGAGGCTCAGGAATACCCCCCAGGGCTGGTCGTCTGAAGCTGAAGTCACCGCGGCGAGCCCGAAGAGGAACCGAGTCGCTATCAGGTAGAGCCCTGGTATGATGAGGACCGCGGTGATCGCGTTGAACGGCGTGAACAGCCATCGCACGTAATCCTTGAAGGACTGGCCGTCGAAGATCTTGTCCTCGATCCAGGTGGAGAGCTTGCTCGGCCGCTTGCGCGCATCCGTCCTCGCAGCGATTTTCATCTATCGGACCTCCTCGTTCTTCGAACGGCCGGCGTCAGCCTCCTCAGTCTTGTTGCGCTGGTTGGACATGAGGTAGATGCCCCCAAAAAGCGCCGGCCACGTTACGAGAACCAGCGGAACCATGGAGAGGAAATCCCTGGTGTACTCCGGGTAAGCGGTCGTTCCGACCACTTCTGTTTTCGGGAAGCCGAGCTCTTCGAAGGGCACCCCGGAGATATACAGCCAGCTGGTGCCCCCCGCCTCGGTTTCGCCGTATACGTGGGCGATGTACTGGTTCGGATTGCTCCGGATCCTGTCCCTCGCGATTGAGACCAGCTCCCTTCTCTTGCCGAAGGTGATTGTTCCCATGGGGCAAGCCTCGGCGCATGCGGGCACGAGACCCTGGGCGATACGCCCAGCGCACATGTTGCACTTCTGAACCTTGGGGTCTGTCGCATTCGAGTAGCTGTACGCGGGGACGTGAAATGGGCAGGCGACCATGCAGTACCGACAGCCGATACAGACGTTCGGGTTGTAGACTACCGGCCCCTCAGCAGTTTTCTTCATTGCTCCAACCGGGCAGGCTGAAGCACACGCTGGCTCCTCGCAGTGGTTGCACTGGATCTTGCGATAGATCGGCTTCTCGCCATTGGGGTTGTTGTGCCGGTTCACCACCGTGAAGGCGGTCGCGGTTGGCCTTCTCTCTCGATCGAGGACCGACGGGTCCTCAAAGGAGGTGCTGGGTTTCGGGAGGTTGTTCACGCGGTTGCAGGCGGCCTCGCACCTTCGGCAGCCGATGCACCTGGTCAGGTCGGTCAGCATCCCGAAGGAGTCCATGTTGGTTGCTTGGCTGGCAGCGAACACCTTCTCGGGGCTCGTGACCAGGCCCGCGGCAACCGCTGTGCCCGCGAGGGCAGCGATTCCCTTCAGGAAACCTCGCCGGGTGGTCCGCCCTGGGCCACCCGGGGCATCGGACGTCGTGCTAGATGTTTTCATGGCGGCACTTTTTCTCCTTCATCGGCGTTGCCCACTTCCCCTCGGCTTCTTACCCTGCCTTGTGACAAGTCAGGCAGGTGGAATCGGTCCTGCCCCTGTGGCTGGACGACATCGGCTTCGCCCCTGCCCCGACCTGGTGGCACGCCGTGCAGTTTTCCCTGCTCGCCACTGAATGGCTGACCTTAACGGGGGCTGCCGTCGCGGGAACGGACGCCGGAGCCTGCTGCGCGGATGGGGCAGCAGGCCGGGCAGCGGGTTGAGCGGGCGTCTGCTGGGCGTCCTTCTGCACCAAGGTAACTGTCGAAGCGGTCAAGCTCCCCGCCTGGGACTTGTGGCAGCCCAGACATTCGACGTTTGTCTTGTAGTTGGCGTGGTTCGCGGGAAGCGGCAGCTGCCCTTCAGGGGCGTGGCAGGCGAAGCAGTTGCTGTGGTCCAGGAGTGGATGCGACATCGCCGGTGGCGTCACCGGGGATGGGCTGCCCATCTTCACGGTCGCGATCTCTGGGCTCTCGGAATGGCACTTGGTGCAGCTCATCGGACCCGAGAACGCCTCTTTGTGGCAGTCGGCGCACGCCTGATGGTATGCTGCCTTGAGGCCAGGCTTGTCCGCCGCGTTGGCGTCGACGGATTCGTTGTGGCAGCTGCTGCACGGCTGTGTGCTGCCATTGGAGCTGTGATGGTGGCAGGTCTGGCAGGCGACCACATCGGGGCCCATCTTGTGGGCGGCGGACTTGGCCGAACTGTAGCTGTTCGCCAGGTAGTAGCTCTTGTCTACGCTCGGGGACTTCTGCGCTCCCAGCGTCGCCGTGGCCGGAGAGGCGATCACCGTCGAGGCCAGCACGGCGAAGATCAGCGATACAGTGGCTAGAGGCGCGACCCTTGTGATCAGTTTCTTCTCTTCTGCGCAGCGGCACCATTGCCAGAAGCCAACGAAGGAAAAGAGGAATCCCAGGGCCAGCAGGTACTCAATGCCCTTAGTGCGCGTGATGAGCTCCAAGAGATTGGTCATTTTCACCTCTTCTGTAGGTCGTTAGTGGTCAGGGACGCTCCCCCAGCCGTCCTGCAGTGCCGGCTCTGCCTGGCGACCGCTCGACGGTCAGGCTCTATCACAATGGGAGTGTAGGAGTACCGGCGCGGAGGGGAAATCGGCAGAGGATACCAATGCTCAAGCCAAACCGTCGTAATCTGGAGGGGAATACCGTGGTGGTCCTGCTACAGAATTGTCCTAGGGCGGTTGTTGGAACATCCTATTTTCCCATGGCCGGATGTGAACCCAGCCAGGGAAAACTGCCTAGTTGTGTCAGAAACGTACTAGGATTGGGCTTGCCACTGCGGCGCGAGCGGAGTGGTGATAGCCTATCCGCTTTGGAGATAGACGGGAGCGGGATTGAGGGCTGCTACGCATCCACGAGGATGAGTCCTTTGCGGATGGCGTACTTCACCAGCTCCGTGCGGTTGTGGATGTCCAGCTTCTCCATCAAGTTGGCCCGGTGGGCTATCACGGTCTTCACGCTCAGGCTCAGTAGTTCCGCTATCTCCCGGTTGCTGCGA
>DAHXJB010000552.1:0-3541 GCA_027372455.1 Chloroflexota bacterium
CGACCTGAGGTGGCTCCCGCCGGCGAACGGGATGGTGCCGTCCGGAACCGAACGGGAAAGGCTATCCGGCGGCCTCTTCCACCCGCTGGCGGAACTGGGTCTCGTAAAGGTTGGCGTACAGGCCCCCTCGGGCCAGCAGCTCCTGGTGAGTGCCATGCTCCACCAGATGGCCCCCGTCGATCACCAGGATCACGTCCGCCGCCAGGATGGTGCTGAGCCGGTGGGCGATCACCAGGCTGGTGCGTCCCACCATTACCCGCTCCAGCGCCGCCTGTATCAGCGCCTCCGACTGGGAATCCAGATGGGAGGTAGCCTCATCCAGAACGAGAATGCGCGGGTCCTTCAGGATCACTCGGGCAATGGCGACCCTCTGCTTCTCACCCCCCGAAAGCCGGTATCCACGCTCACCGACGATCGTGTCGTAACCATCCGGCAGCCCCGCGATAAAGTCATGTATGTTGGCCGCACGGCAGGCGGCCTCCAACTCCGCGTCGGTAGCCTTCGGCTTTGCGTAGAGCAGGTTCGCGCGGATGGTGTCGTGGAACAGGTAGCTCTCCTGGGTCACCACACCGATCTGCGAGGACAGCGAGTCCAGAGACACATCCCGGATGTCGATGCCGTCGATCAGGATCCGGCCAGCCGTGGGATCGTACAGCCGCGGCAGCAGATAGGTTATGGTGGTCTTGCCGGCCCCACTCGGCCCCACCAGCGCCGCCAGCTGCCCCGGCTCGATCTCGAAGCTGACATCCTCCAGGGCCCACCGTCTGCTCGCTGAAGGAGCCACCGTGTCCTCCTCGTGGCCATCACCCCCGGCCACAGGTGGATTCGCCTTCTGCGCGACCGGCTTCGAGTGAGGTCGAGAATGCGTGACGGCCGGGGACCCCGCTGTACGCCACCTCACTATCTCCTGCAGCCCGAATACGCCGGGGGCACCCTCTCCCTCCAGATAGCTGAAGGAGACCCCATCGAACTGCACCCGTCCCCTAACCCTGTCCAATCGAAGCGCTGCCGGCTTGTCGGCGATCTCCTGCGGAAGATCCAGCACCTCGAAAACCCGCTCAAAGCTAACCATGGAGGTGGCAAACTCCACCCTTGCGTTGGTCAGGGAGGTGAGTGGACCGTACAGCTGCGTCAGGTAGGCGCCGAACGCCACGATGGTGCCCACAGTGAACTGCCCCTGCAGCACCAGGTAGCCTCCGAGCCAGAACACGACGGCCGTGCCGACGGAGCTGGCCAGACTCAAGCCCAGGAAGAACCAACGGCCCACCACAGCCTGTCGAACCCCCACGTCTCGGACGGCTCCGGCCCGCTCTCGGAAACGGCCGTTCTCGTCGGCGGCCCGGCCAAAGATCTTCACCAGCAGTGCTCCGCTGACGTTGAGTGTCTCGTTCATCAGCGCGTTCAACTGGGCGTTCATGTTCATGCCATCGCGAGTGATACCCCGGAGGATGACGCCCACACGTCGCGCCGGCCAGATGAAGAAGGGCAAGACCACCACTGCCAGCAAGGTCAGCCGCCACTCCAGAGACAGCATCACGGCCATGGTCATGACCAGGGAGAGGGCGTTGGAGATTATGTTGACGCTCGTGCTGGTGACCGCTTGCTGCGCTCCCACTACGTCGTTGTTCAGTCGGGCCATCAGTTCGCCGGTACGGGTGTTGGTGAAGAAGCGCAGAGACATCTTCTGCATGTGGGCGAAGAGCGCGCTGCGAAGGTCGAAGATTATCCCCTCCCCGATCCTGGCACTCAGATAGCGCTGGTACACACCGATGAGGCCGTTGGCCAGCGGTATCCCGATCATTCCCAGCGCCAGGAAATTGAGCCGCTGCAGATCGTGAGTGGGGAGCGCGTGATCGATCAGGTCCCTGTAGAGCAGAGGCGGGATCAGGGTTAGAACATCTATCACGACGATAGTTAGAAGCATCGTGGCGATCCACCGCCAGTAGGGCTTGCCGTAGCCTGCCACTCTGGCCAGAAGTGTCCGGCTGACGCTGGGCCTGTCTTGCTTCTCATCGTACCGAATATAGGACCACCAATTTCCGCTGTGCATCATCTCGCTGATTCCCCGCCACGCCTCTCCAACTGAAGTGCATAACTCAAGCCCTATTGAGAACAGTATACGGCAACTCTGTCCCACGGGCGCGGAAGCCGCAACTGGCCGGTCAATCCGCCATCTGATAAGATGAAAGGCAGACCCAATACAATCGAACGAGGGTTCTCAGTATGAACAAGCTCCCGAAGAGACAAGAGCTACCTCAGCAGTTCACCTGGAACCTGGAATCCGTCTATCCGGACGAAGCCCTTTGGGAAAGCGATTTCCAGACCGTCAAAGAGCAAATCCCCCGACTGGAATCTTACCGCGGTAGTCTGGGCAGCTCGGCCTCGCAGCTCCTGGGCTGCCTGCAGATGCAGGACGATACCAACAAGCTGATGGAGCAACTGCTGGTCTATTCCCGCATGCGGAAGGACGAGGACAACAGCAACAGCCGCTACCAGGCCCTGGCGGACCGCGCCACGATGCTGGCCACCGAGCTCTCCAGCGCCGGCGCCTTCATCGGACCGGAGATCCTCTCGACCCCGGAGGAGCGGCTACAGGGCTTTATCTCCTCCGAGCCGGGGCTGCAGCTGTACCAGCACCGTTTGGATGAACTGCTGCGCCAACGGCCCCACGTCCGGTCTACCGAGGTGGAGGTAGTCCTCGCTCAGTCCATGGATGTGAGTCGGACCCCGGATAACAGCTTCACGATGCTGGCGAACGCCGACATCAAGTTCCCCACCATCACCGATGAGAATGGGAGCCCGGTGGAGCTGACCAACGCCCGCTACAACCAGTTCCGGGAGAGCCAGGACCGTCGGGTCCGCAAGGACGCCTTCCTGGCGATGCACCAGACCTATCACAGCTTTCGAAACACCATAGCTTCGACCCTTGCCGGCAGCGTTCGGTCGGACATCTTCTACGCGAGGGCCCGCAACTACCCCACGGCGATGGAGGCAGCCCTGGGTCCCAACAACATCCCGGTGGAGGTCTACCACAACCTGGTTCGCAGCGTCGATCAGAACCTGCCTCTGCTCCACCGCTACATGGCTCTCCGCAAGCGGCTGCTCGGCCTGGAGGAGCTGCACCATTACGATCTCTACGTCCCCATGGTACCAGATATCCAGATAGAGACCCCTTACGACGAGGCCACTAAGACGGTGCAGGTTGCGCTGGCCCCATTGGGGGAAGAGTACGTGAGTGCCCTGGCGGGTGGGCTTAACTCCCGGTGGATCGACGTCTACGAAAACGAGGGGAAGACCAGCGGGGCCTACAGCGGCGGATCTTACACCACCAATCCCTTCGTCCTGCTGAACTACCATGGCACGTTGAACGACGTCTTCACCCTGGCTCACGAACTGGGACACTCGATGCACTCCTACTTCACACGCCGGACCCAGCCCTACGTCTACGGCGATTACACCATCTTCCTGGCTGAGGTAGCCTCGACACTCAACGAGACCCTGCTCACCGACAGCTTGTTGAAACAGACCAACGACCGGAAAC
>DAHXJB010000559.1:0-3105 GCA_027372455.1 Chloroflexota bacterium
CTTTCCGGGCCGCGGCCAGCCCGGACACCAAGTGCAGGCAGCCCCGGGCCTCCAACTGCTGCGCGGTGCCGGCCACATGCGCATCGACCTGTTGGGCGGCACCACCACCATGCGGATCCTGGGCGAGAACAACAACGCCGACTTCCTGACCAAGCAGGCAATCGACGAAGGGATCATTCCAGGCCCTCGGCTGTATGTCAGCGGCAAAGCCGTGCGACCGAGCCACGGCCATGGCTTCATGGGAACACCTGCCGATGGCATCGACGGCATACGTGCAACCATCCGCGAGAACTGTCGTTCTGGGGCCAACCAGATCAAGGTCTTCGTCAGCGGTGGCATCTCCGATCATCACACCCATCTGGCCAACAGCTACTACTCAAAAGAGGAAATCCAGGTGGCTGTCGAGGAAAGCCAGAGGGTGGGCAAGCAGGTGGCGATCCACTGCAAGGGCGGGCCCGGGCTACGATGGGCGGTGGAAGCGGGTGCTACCACGGTGGAGCACGGATACCTGGCAACCGACGAGGACCTGGAGCTGATGCAGCAGAAGGGAGCGTGGCTCGGGGCAACCCTGGTGAACGTCTACCACGAATTGGGGAACTCCCCCGAGATCATGAGGGACCCCTTCCGGGGGGCCAAAGCTCGCTACGCCAGGGAAAAGATGGACGAAGTATTCCCCAAGGCAGTCAAGGGTAGGGTCAAGTGGAACGTTTCCACCGATGCCCGACACGGCCTCCTGCCCTTCGCCATCGAACAGGCGACCAAGATTGGAGCCACGCCGATGCAAGCCCTGCAGGCGGCAACCAGCTGGGCCGCTGAGTCGTGCGGTCTCGAGGACAAGGTAGGCAGCCTTAAGTCCGGATCCTACGCCGACGTGATCTCGCTGGATGGTAACCCGTTGCAGGACATCCGCGCCGTCTACCGCATAAAGCTAATCATGAAGGGAGGCCAGCGAATGGACCGCATCTCGCTCCTATAGGTGTGCCTGGCGACTTCGGCCTGTGCTGCACAGAATCTGGACAACATCGGAGCGCCGCCAGTCGAGAGCGCCGTACGCTCTATACCTTGCGAGTCTGTCAATGCTGTCCCGCCAGTGATAGATCCGAAAGCTGGAGAAAGCAAGGAGGAGAAATGAGAAGAAGTCTATCCCTAGTGATGGCAATCACGGCGATCCTCGTGCTAGCTGGAGGGTGCGGCCAGGCCGCGCCGCCCGCGGCATCCACGTCGGCACCGAAGGCATCCGAACCGACCAAAGCAGCGGCCCCTGCCGCTGCGCAGCCGACCGCAGCTGCGGCACAGCCCACTGCGGCCCCGAAAGCTGCCTGGCCCGAGAAGGGCAAGACCATCACAATCGTAGTGCCGTGGGCCGCAGGCGGAACCACCGACATCGGGGCCCGCATCCTGGCTCCACTGATGGAAAAGGAGCTCGGTGTGCCTGTCCAGGTGGTGAACAAGCCTGGAGCCAGCAGCCAGGTGGGCCTGACGGATGTGGTGAAGTCCAAGCCGGACGGGCACACCCTAGGCGCGTCCAACCTGCCAAGTACCGCGACTGTATATCTCGATCCCACGCGCCAGTCGGTGTTCACGCGCAAGGACCTGGCCCCAATCGCTAACGTCGCGGTGGATATCGGGGCTATAGGGGTAAAGGCCGACAGCCCACTCAAGAGCGTCAAGGATGTGATCGACGCGGCGAAGGCGAAGCCGGAGCAGCTGAAGGTGGCTACCAGCGGCCTGCTTGCCAGCAACCACATCCAGGTTCTCGCGTTCCAGCAGATGACGGGGACGAAGTTCGGTGTGGTCCACATGGACGGCGATAACCCCGCCACCACGGCTCTGCTTGGAGGCCACGTGGACCTGATGATGGCCCAGGTCGGAACCTTCCTCCCGCTGGCCAGGAGCGGGCAGGTCCGCGTGCTGGGCGTCATGGACAAACAGGAGAGTAGGTTCTTGCCGGGCATTCCTACCCTCGAATCACAGGGCGTCAAGCTGTACGCCGACTCGTCGCGGGGGTTCTCGGCACCGACAGGGACACAGAAGGAAGTCATCAACGTCCTCGCCGCAGCCATGAAGAAGGCTGTTGAGAGTCCCGAGTACAAGACGAAGATGGACGAGCAGGGCGTATACGCGACGTACATGGGCCAGGACGAATACACGAAGTACTGGGACGACTACGAGAGTCGCATAAAGCCGCTGATCGACGAGTTCGAGAAGTCAGGCAAGAAGTAAGAGCAGGGAGTTGAGCGACCCATGGAGGGGTGGAGAGCGAAGATAGGGATTCTAGTCCCAGCGGTAAACGCCGTCATGGAACCGGATTTCAACCGGCTGGCTCAGAACGGCATCGCCGTTCTTGCATCCCGCGTGGGTCGCCAATCTCCTAACGTCACCGTGGAGTCCCAGATCGAGATGCTCGATCATCTGGACTCCGCGGCGACGTTGCTGGCGGCGGCCGGCGTCGACCTGATGGTGTTCGGGTGCACCAGTTCCAGTTTCGTTCGAGGTGTGGGTGGAGACAAGGAGATTGCCGAGCGAATCCTCCGCGTGACCGGGGTGCCGGCCATCACCACATCCACGGCGGTGGTGGAGGCCCTCCGCAAGCTGGGAGTGAAGAGGGTCTCGATCTTCACCCCATACCTGGATGAAGTGAACGAGAGAGAAGCCGAGTTCTTTCGGGGGAACGGCTTCGAGGTGCTCGGCGTCAAGGGAATGCAGTTCCAGGCCAGCGCCCAGAACCGATCTTTCCCGACCGAGCAGATCTACCGGGAAGCCAAGAAGGCGGACTGGCCCGACTCCGATGCCCTCTTCATCAGCTGTACTAACTTCCGGGCCCTCGGGGCAATAGAGATCCTGGAGCGAGATCTCTGCAAGCCAGTAGTAAGTTCCAACCAGGCGTCTTTCTGGTATGCCCTTCAGGTGCTGAATGTACACGAGCCGAGAGAAGGCTACGGTCGGTTGCTGAAAGGATAGAATCATGGGCGTAACCTCACACCCATCTCCGCGCCGCGCTTCCAAGAGTAAGATAAATTGTGATGCAACGACTGCCCCTGGGTAAGACTACTTGTGAGTCAATGCGACAGGTCAATGCGACAGGTTGTTTTCCTCGGCATCGTG
>DAHXJB010000560.1:0-2254 GCA_027372455.1 Chloroflexota bacterium
TAGAGGTGGAGATGGAGTAGGGCTCGCTCTGATCGGTATGGGAACTTAGAAGCAGTATCGCGCCCTGTCTTCCAGCCCATGCTCGGCGACCGTTCGCCGGAGGGTATCCCTCAGCTTCTCGGTGTACTCGGCTCGATAGCGCTGCTCGAAGAGGATCCGCCCATACTCGGCGATCAGACCGGGGTAGTGCCGCTGCAACATCGCCTTTTCCAGCAGTTCCGGCGCGTTGGTCTTCACATCCACGAAGCTTCCCCAGGCCTCCCCAGGGTGGCTGAACCGGGTGGCGAATTGGAGGGGCAAGGTAGGGAGCTCAAAGCAGCCGCTTCTCCCCCTGCAACGCCCTGATGTCGGTCGCGTCCTGGGTCACCTCGACGCAACCCAGGTAGTGTCCATCCCTACGCACGGCATAGTAGCGGATCACGATGAAGTGACCGTTGGATTGGATCCAGAATTCCGCCGAGTCCCGGCGATTGTTCCTGAAGTCATCCAGGATCTGGTTCACCACGTGAACGCTCTTCTCCGGGTGGCACTGCTGGACCTTTCGCCCTATGATGGCTGCTGTTCGTGGAAAGATCCTCTCCCTGGTCTGGCTGAAGTAGCGAACGGTATCCTGGTCGTCCACGAAGGTCAGATCGACGGGCAGGGCGTTCAGGATCGGCTCCAGGGCGTCCAGCAAGATGGTCCCGATGGAGAATGGTATCACGCCGTCGACCTGTGTGCGCGCGGACTCGATCCTCTCACTTGCCGTGGATACACCCGAGGGCAGCACCTTCCAGTACCCGATCTCGCCGAACTGTCGGGTCGTACTCGCCCACCCCTCATCGGTCATCACCTGAAGGGCCGCGGGAAAGAGGACATTGTTCTCCTTGAAGAAATGGCTTTCCAGCATCGCCGCCAATTGCTCGGCCACGTTTCCCAACCGCTTTCCCAGCCTCCCTGCCGGCGTGCTATCCGCCTCCCGGACAAGTGCGTACAGCTCTTTCTTCAGGACCCTGATCTTGTCGTGCTCTCTCCACATCATGGCCGGGGGTTCCACGATCCCGTGCTTTTCCAGGTATGGGAAGAGCACGTTCTCCTCCCGAAGGTAGTGATTGCCTGAGGCTTCGAACTGTTGGGCGATTGCCCTCAACCTCCCAACAGTGGGTGATGCTGCGTCCCTGTCCGTGGCGCTGGCTATCTGCCTCGCGGTGTCTACCAGTTGAGCGCTCAACTCAAGGATTAGCTCGTGTTCCTTCATGAGGATTTGGATCGGATGTCCTGCCCCTGCCTCCGCCTGCTCCCCCTGCAGGCTTTCCTGGAACACCATCAGGTGGACGTCGCAGAGTCGCTCGATCTCCTCCCGAGGGAACCCCTCTTCGATCATCTCACCTTCAGTCTGCGCGATCTCAGTCGCCGTCAGTGTGCGGAGTAGATCCGCGGATTCTCGTTTCGCCCGCTCGGGATCGACTCCCTGATGGATCTCTCTAATCAACCGTTTCAGCGTGGCCTTCCTATCGGTCATCTCGCCCAGTAGTTCGCTCACAGTACACCTCTTCCGCTCTGCCGACGGCTCGGTCGGCGATTTTCAGGGTTGTCCAACAATTGACAGTAAAATTATGAGCCGATCCCCGGGGAGATACCGTGACTTTAGTCACAAAAGGGAGGATTATCGATCGAAGCCACGAGGAGGAAACGGGGCCGCCCCGGCGGTTCACCGCCGGGGCGGATGTGGGTGGTGTGGCACTGCCCGCTTGGCAGCCGCCGAGAGATTGACCTTCAGCTGTCTCGCGAACTCGCTCAAGTTGGGTAACGACGTGGGAGCGGATGTGCCTGTCGCAACGTTGCCTTGGCCTGCTGAGCCCCTGCGCTAATGGCCTGGCTTGCCGGCGGATTGAGGGCCGCCGATGCCGCGCCGTTGCTCTAGGGCGCCGGGGCGGAAGTTGCGGCTGCCGGCGCCGGAGGCAAGATGGACTGGCCGCTGCTTCCCGGCCCAACAGAGAAGCCCCCGAATGGAACACCACTCGCTCCCCATGCACGGAGCAGTTGGGCGGCCGTCATTGTCTGACGATAGCCTGGGCCCAGGTAATCCGCCGGGTCGTTGAAGACGAAGTTGTCACCCGAGTAGCCTACCAGGACGATGTAGTGGTCGGTGTCCACCGACCTGCTCATATGGTTAGGCAGAAGGGGGTAGTAGGTCTGAGCCACTACCGGGTGTCCCGCCTGCAGCTCGGCTCGAACCTCATCCGGCGTCCATTGCTGGAACACTCCCGGAAAC
>DAHXJB010000565.1:0-6875 GCA_027372455.1 Chloroflexota bacterium
GCGGTGAGTGATCAACGGCTTGGTTTGAATAGCGCCGGAAGCCATTAGATTGATGGCTCTGCCGAGCATCCCGGGGCTCACGTGAGACCCATAGATGCGCATGTCTTTGAGCACGACCTTGCTCATGTCGAAGTTGGCCAGCGGCTCCTGGTAGATACCGATAATCACGGCTTCGCCGCCCGCACGCACCAGGTCCACCGTGTCATTCAAGGCTGCTGTGCTGCCGGAGGCCTCCACTGCCACGTCGGCGCCCTTTCCCTCCGTCAGTTGGAGCACCCGTTCCCTCAAGGAATCTCGGGTAACGTCCACAACCACATCCGCTCCTAACTCGCGCGCTGTGTGGAGCTTGTTCTCATAGCATCCGGCAAGAATGGTGGTACCAGCCCCGCAGACCCTGGCCACCTGCACGGCCAGCAGCCCGATCGGTCCATCGCCCTGCACCACCACTGTCCCCCCGAGCACCCGGGTGGCCTTCTGCAGCGCGTAAAGCGCCTCGGAAGCCGCCAAGGCGATGGCCCCCTCCTCTGCCGTGACAGAAGATGGAACCGGTGCACAATGCCGGGCCGGCATGACGATGTACTCCGCATAGGCTCCATCTTTGTTGCCCCGGCTGCCCGTCTCGCGGCGGTACTGGCAGATGTCGTAGCGCCCTGTCAGGCAGTCCGGACATTCGCCACAGCCCAAACTTGCCTCTCCAACGACGCGCTGATCGGCCCGCAATGTACGCACCGCCACGCCACACTCCTCGACGACGCCGCACCACTCGTGACCCGGGGTGAAAGGATAGGTGGTCAGCCCCTGAGCTATGTACGGGAAGTTCCCGTTCCACAGGATGACGTCGCTGGCGCAAACACCGGCAGCCTCCATCCGAATCAGCACTTCCGCTGGGCCGGGCTCCGGCCGCGGCACGTCCACGACCCGAATGTCGCGCGGGCCGAAGATCCTTGCCGATTTCACTGCTGCTACCTCCCGCTCAACGGCGCCTTGCCCATCTTTTCGAGTTCTGCCTCGTACTCGGTCGGCAGGTAACCTACGGTTACGTTGCCGCCGTCCACCAGGAGTACCTCCCCGGTGGTGTAGCTGCAGGCACCCGAGGCCAGGAAGACAATGGCGGCGGCCACATCCTGGGGTTGAGCGATGCGACCCATGGCGATGCGATGGTTCATTGCGCTCAGTAACACCGGCGTGTTGACGCCGTCATTCATCGGCGTGTCGCAGTGTCCCGGGGCGACGGCGTTCACCTGAATGCGGTGCTTGGCCAGCTCAAAGGCGCAAGCTCGAGTGAAGCCATCTACTGCTCCCTTGCTGGCGCTGTAGGCCGGCACACCGACACCTGCTTGAGCCGTCATCGACGATACGTTGACGATCTTCCCGCCTGTGCCCTGCTTTACCATCTGGCGGGCCACTGCCTGGGTCGTATGGAACATCCCCTTGATATTGACGTCGAACATGGTGTCCCACTGGCGTTCGGTAGTCTCCAGCATGTCGACGTGGAAGATTACGCCAGCTACGTTGGCCAGAATGTCGATTCTCTCGAATTCGGCCACCGCCCTGGCTACGGCCTCGTTCACCTGTTCTGCCTTCGTGATGTCGCAGGTCAGCGACAGCGCCCGCCGGCCAACGTTGCGCACTTCGGCCGCGGTTTCCTCCGGAGGCCGAATGTCGGCCAACACTAGATCGGCACCTTCTTGGGCCATCAGCAGTGCCGTAGTCCGCCCCATGCCGCGGCATGCGCCGGTGACCAGGGCTACTTTCCCGGAAAGCGATACAAGTGACATCTGCTTACCTCCCCTTCTCCAGGCACAGAAGCGGTGATCGCGACGGCGCTACTCGTCGGCAAAAGGTGGCTTCCAATCGGGCTCGTTCTCGTAGCCCAACTGCTTCTTGACCGCATCGACAAATTGGCGAATGTTCGGCGGGCAGCCGGGGAGCCAGTTGACCCCGTCGCATCCCTTCATCGGTCGCGTGCACTTTCCCATGGCAACCACGTTGTCTCCATACTTGCCGTCCACGTTTCGTCCCATCACGATGGTCAGAGGTCGACCGTCCCTCTGCTTCTCCTTGGGAACCCAGGTCTCCAGCACGTAGGCGAGCTCCGTGATGCAACTGCTACAACCGCCCTCATCGATAATCTTCACGTTTGGATAGGTGGAGATCCCTTCCACCCCTCTTGGCGGCCGAACGAAGTTGGGGAAGAAGGCCTCGCTGAGAGGCAGCCCGACGATCTGGATATCCTCCTCGCGGGTGGTGCCCAGTCCTCTCTCCTCGGCCAGCTTCAGGTGTTCGACGTCTCGGGGCTCATAGCCAACGATCCGAGCGCAGGTCGCATCCACCGACAGGGCGGCTGTGCCCGCCAGCATCAGCCCCAGGTTCATGGCGATGCCGGGTCGACCGGGACCATACCCCATCAGCCCCACGATCCCGTCGACGACCGAAAGGTGAGGTTTGAGAAGGGTGTTCAGGTCCACCAGGTGCGAGTTCAGGTCGATGGAGTGCATGCGGCTCTTCTCGTCGTCGATGGGCAGACACCCCTTCATGTTCTTCATCGAGAGCGTCATCGTCGCTTCACAGTGGGTCTTGATGACGGGGACACTCACACGGAAGTCGGCCTCCAGGACCGGCTTGGCGATGTGATAGGCTTTGACCACGACGCCATGAGGCACAGGGACCTCGACGGTCTCGGTCTGCTTGAGATCCACGAGAGGGATGCCCATTTTGGCGGTCAGTGCCGCTAGGCCGTTCACCTCGAAGTGCTTCTGGGTGTTCTTGCCGGTGCCGGTACCTCCCCCCTCGCCGATGAACACGTCCAGCCCTGCGTCCCGCAGCAGCTTGGCCACGGCGCACACGGCCTCCGGATGGGTGCCCATGCCCGTCTCTGGCTTTTCTGGGAAAGCAATGGCCGGTTTCACGAAGACCCGGCGGGTGCTCGATGGCACCATGGCCCTTATGCCACCCAGCAGATCGAAGAGCCGCTTGACGGTGTTCTCCACCTCTTCGTAACTCGGCCGGGTGCCAATCCTCAGAATCGCGACCTTATTCTTCTTGTTTTCGCCCATATGGCGTCACCCTCCCGTGAGCACAATCTGCACAGGCCCTATACCTGCGGTGTCAATCCCTTAAGGTAGTTGATAGACTGCAACGATCTCCTTGTCTTTGGCCCAACTCCCATCTAGCTCCACCTGCGCCATCGAAATGACCTGCTCGGCGCTGTTGAGTCCGGATAGGTCCACGATTCTCGGCCCCATCAGCACAAAGGCGCCTGGAATGGTTCGGCCGGCCTCGGTGATCTTCGAATGGCGATCGAGGTCTGCTGCCAACTCGTCCACCAGCCTGTCGGGGCCGAAGCTGTTAATCAAACCGTTAGAGACCGACAGCCTGATCACCCCTGAGCGGTCGACCACCCGGACGGACGTGGAGGGCTTCTTCAGGAAGGCAGTGAACCCCTTGGGCTTGATTTGAGCCGCTATCACGCTGAAGTAGCCGGTGTTCGTTAGGGTCTTGGCTTCCTCCGGTGGGACCCGCATGGATTGAGCGGCCAGTGAGCGCCGCTCCTCCTCGGTGGCGTCCTTCTTGGCCACGTCCTTGGTCTGTAGCTCGGTCGCGCCGAGGGCAGTCGCCCTGACCCGATGCTTTTGGGCATCTATCTCGATGTAAACCTGTACGCTCCCCGGCGTCGCTCCGGCTGAGATTACCGCCTCCTCGGCCTCCTTGCGGATGCTGATGATGTCCTCTGGAGTGGGGTCTACGATGGTCCGCTCCACCACGTCTCTGACCATCGCGAGACCGTCCCCAATGGACGAAATAACCTCGGCGTGATCAGATATCTTGTAGGGAAGGTTGATCTTGGCCGAGGTGAAGGGGATCAGGGCAGCCGCTCCTCCGCCACCACCCACCAGCATCACCGTTTGTCGGTCGAGCTTGTATTCCTCGATCAGCTGCTGCAGAACCTTGATGATCTTCGCCGAGGCGGCGTCCAGGATTGCCTCCGCTGCCTTCTCCACGCTCGTCCCCAAGTGCTCAGCGAGAGCCGAAATGGCAGCGCGAGCCGACTCCGGGTTTCCGTAGGCGTAGTGCCCGGGGACGGCCAGGCCGAGGGCATTCGAGGCACAGGTGTTGGTGATGGCGAATCTCTTGCCCCCGTTGACCTCTATCGCCACGTAGTCCTCCGGGTCGCCCCCTCTTGGCCGGAAGGTGACCAGTTTCGGCTCGACGAACTCCTCAGGCTTGGCGAAGCAGGCGTAGGGAAGGCCCGCAATATGGGCACTACGGGGGCCGACGTCCACCAGCTTGTTGCCGGAAACGCGGGGCATGCTGCCCCCGGCCACACCCAGCACCCTCACGTCCAGCGAGTGCAGGAAGGTGGCGTGGCCGCCCAACTCAACATACTTGACCATGGGTCGGCCGTGTCGGATGACGCCGATGTTGGTGCTGGTGCCACCCACCTCGAAGAAGATGCCGTCCGAGACCTTGAGGTACATCAGGGCACCGGCAACGCTAGCTGCCGGCCCGGACAGCATCGTCAGGATAGGCCTCTTGCGCATCTCGTTGACGTCCATGACGCCGCCGTCGCCGCGCATGATCATCACGGGGGCACTTATCCCTGAGGCCCTGACGCTATTCTCCGTCAGGTTTGCCGTTTCCATCATCTTCGGAAGGATGCTGGCGTTGACGACGGCCGTCCGCGTGCGCACCTTGAGCCCGTAAAGCTTCGATATCTCGTTGGCGCCCGTCGCTCCCAGCCCCATTCGGCTGGCGATCGACATCACCAGTTGCTCGTTTCTAGGGTCGTCGACTCCAAAGGCCTCGCTGCTGACGATCACCGTGGCCCCCTCGGCCATCAACTCCTTGATGGCGCCTTCGACTTTCGGCTCGTCGGCTCCCTGGCCCGTGTCCACGTAGCGGTGGGATACCTTCAGCACCCGGCCGGGCGCCAGTTCTATCGCGCCGATGTTGGTCTGCCCTTTGGCCCGTAGCCCCTCCAGGCCCGAGCCCATGCCGATCACTCCCACGGGCGCCACATCGCCCTCCAGCAGAGCGTTGGTCGCCTGAGTGGTGCTGTGAGCCAGGAAGACCACCTCGACGTTCTCCCTGCCCAAGGACGCGAGCATCCTGTGGAACACTTCCACGACGCCCTTGGCCACGCCTTCGGAAGCGAAATGGGTCGTGGGAGTGATGCAGCTGCCCAGGAGTTCACACGTATCGTTATCTATGGCCACCGACTTGGTGAACGTTCCTCCAACGTCGATGCCTATACGAATCTTGCGCTTGTGCACGCCGCTACCTCACCGATCGGCTGGGCGGTGTCCGAGTCACGCGGCTGCTCGATCCCCAGCCGCCCTGGCGTGATTCGCCCTCAAACGAAGTCGGGGGTGCCACTCCGTCGTCGGTGCGGCACCCCCCCAGTGCCGCAGGGTCAGATGCCGTACATGATGGGTACCAGGATCACCCCCACGAGACCGATTAGGAACATCCAGGGGAAAACGCTCTTCATAAAATCGAAGACCTGCACCTTGGCGTAGCCGCAGGGCCACACGACGCCCGCGCACGTAGGATCCGCCACGTAGCTGAACTGATTGTAGGCCGCGGCCAGCGCAGCAACTGCCAGCACAGGGAACTTACCCGTCGCAATGATGGCGGCGAAGGTTACGGCGCCCATGCCCCATGGCATGGTTGGGCCCCTGAAAGTAGCTGTAAGCAGGAGCACTCCAAAGAACAGGACGAACAGTATGGGCGAGCTGGGAGTGATTACCTTGAAGGTCTCTGTCAGCGGCGCGGCGACGTAAGGGAACTTCGCCGCCTGCATCACGATGCCGATTCCCAGCATAAGGGCAACTACGTAAGCCATGTCCTCCAGGCCCTTGACGTAGATGCGGGACAGCAACGGACCGACCTCGGCCCAGGACCTGCCGCTGCCCGGGTGCGTCAGCAGCACGGCGACCGGCACACCGATCATGAAGGCGACGACCACCGGCACGTTGAAACCCAGGATCAGCACCAGCGGAACGATGGGAGCAAACAGGGCATAGGCCGGCACTCTCTTCTCGATTCTTGACGTCGCCGCCGCGGCCGCGGCAGCACCACTCCCGGTCCAGCGCATGGCCAGACCGCGGACCTTGAACTGGAAGAGAATGTAGGCGACCGTGATCACGCCGACGATGGGCGTGTACACAGCCAGAAAGGGCACCATCTGTTCCAGTTTGGTCCCGTTGGTTATGGTCCCCAGCAGGGCCCACTGCTGTACCCACCACAGCAGCGTTGTCGTCGCGGCCATCACGTGGATGGTCGTGGCTGCGACGGCGGGGATTCCCAGGGTGACCATGATCGGGATTGTGATGGTCGCCGTGAGCATGAGACCGCCCAGGAAGCTGCCGGTGGTGACGTAAGCTGTCGCCGCGGCCATCAGGAGAACCGTGATCAGAGGGCGATCGCCCCCCAACTCCACGGCGCGCTTGATGATGTTCTCGACGATCCCGGTCTCAATCTGAGAACGCGCGAACACCCCGCCAAAGATGAAGATCCAGATCGCCCCCGCGACGCCGAGCATGCCATCGTTCACCAGCTTGTAGTAGTCGGCGACATTTCTTCCACCCGCGATCACCAGGATGGCGACCCCCATGATCACCAGCGCCCAGACAATGGGAATCCAGTCTTTGAACATCACGAACACAAGGAACAGGTAGACCGCCAGGATCAATCCGGCCACGAGGTACGGAGACATGCCTTTGCGTCCTCCTCAGATAAGCTCTCCACAACACGGGCACGAGCGTAAGCACGAACTCGATCCACTTGACCTTGGGCGGATTCGTCGCCCCGGCGCGACCACCGGGATGAAACTTGAGAGCTTCGGCGCGGAGAGGGCTGCGCTGTACAGATGA
>DAHXJB010000298.1:0-2553 GCA_027372455.1 Chloroflexota bacterium
ACCGCAGGACCATCTCTTCCGGCACCGGTTCGGAGGATCTCACCCCATCGGCTTCCTCAAGACCCACCTGCGGCAATAGCCGCCGGTGGCGGTCGATGGCGACGTTCGAGGCTATTCGATAGAGCCAGGAGGAGAAGGCCATGCCCCGATGCCGGTAGCTACCTATGTGCTCGAAAGCGCGCCGGAAGGTCTCCGCGGCAACGTCCTCGGCCTCGTGATGGCTCCCGGTGCGGTGGTAGGCAAAGAAGTAGACCCTGCCGAAGTAGAGGTTGTAGAGAGATGCGAATGCCTCGGGGGTGGCCTTTGCTCTCTCCACCACGTCGATCTCACTCGCGTAGTCCAGTTCTAAGACAGCCATGCTCTCCTCACCGCGCGGCGATCTGCAGGGTATAGTCGGAAGCCGCGCCCTCGGAACCGACCTCTATCACGTAGTCCTGGTTCTGTGGAAGCACCCCGGCCCAGCTGGTCGTCCGTGCCATGTCTGGCACCAGGTAGACGCCATCGTCCAGACCGTAGATCGCTAGAAGCGGTCCCCTGCCGGGTGACGCGACGCTAACCGCTACTTGCTGCCCTGCCACTCCGGGCAGGAGATACAGAACCTTCTGGCCGGGCTTCACCCTTCCGGTTACTGTCGTCGGTTGACCTCCTGTCGGGATCTGAAGCGTAGCGGGAATGGTAATGTCGAGCCGGTACTCGGCAGCACTTCCCCGAGCGGTGACCCTGATCCTGTAGTCCTGCGTCGCAGGCAGCTTGCCTTGCCAGTGCCTCCCTTTCCCGTTCGATATCAACTCATCGCCGGTGGTCCGGCCCACGATGCTGAGGGTGATCTGGCCCTCCGTCGTTGTCGTGCCCACGATCATGGTCTGTCCCGCAAAGGCCCAGAGCACGAAGTCCTGGCTGTCACCCTCCTGGATGGTGCGCTGGAAGGAGACCGAGGTCGTGTTCCGCTCGAACAGGACCCTCTGAGCAGGGCCCTTAACTACCGCGCGGAGCAGCACCGTCGACGATGAGGTTGCCGCGGTTCTTCCATCCTGGGTTGTTATCACGGCCCTCTCGGCCTTCCAAACAATCCCGGGTTTCGGATCTCCCAGGATGACTATTCTCTGCGTCGACTTCGAGTTGGGCGCGGAGCAGAGGTAGCTGATGCGCTTGCCGTCGACCACGCCCGTGGCGCCCGTCGCGAGGTTGCAGATCGAGCCGTCGTCCAGCTGGAGCAGCCAGGGTTTGGAGGTCCTCCGCACGATGAGGTTCGGCGCCGGCAGGGGGTCGGTCAGCTTGACTACGATGCCCTTCTGGCCGGTCAAAGGATTGGGGGTGCACACGACCTTCCCGTTTCCAAGGTCGAAGCACGGGTCGAGGGTCTGGTTATCCACGTTGCAGCGCCAGGCGTCGGGGCTGAGGACTGCGACGGAGTTGGTCCAGCAGGAGCCATCCCGCGCGTCGCCACCCGGGTCCAGGGGGTAGTAGACAATGACTTTCGTGGGGGCAGAAATGGCGGGTGAAAGAGCAGCCTTGTCCGCGGCAGCCGGCGTCGGGACCCGGATTGGGGTTGCAAAGGGTTGGGCCGCAGGGAGGGGTGGCTCCTTCGGGCTCGTTTCCGAGGAACAAGCCGAGGCCAGCGCCATTACCGAGAGAGCCAGCATCCATGTCAGTGTTCCCCGTGCCACACCGGGGCCCCTACCGCTCATCTGCTCTGCATCCTTCCGTTGCACGATCCCTTGCCTTCGACCCGTTTATAGCCCCCTTAGCGCCGTCCCGCATCGACGGAAACAGCTATCCACGTCGCCTGTCCAGATAACTGATTGCAGTTACGTCCTACCACATTGAGTAGCCGGAAATGCCCCATTCTCGGGATGTAGCGGAAAGCCCGACTGTGCATGATGAGATGCCTATCCACGTCCCTTGATCGGCCCGTATATAATGCGGGGGGGCGGCAATGGAGTCAGGAGTGTAGCGATGAGGCCGATAACGGTCCTGCTTGCCGAAGACCATGACATCGTTCGGGAAGGGACCCGCCAGCTTCTGGAGAAGGCTCGGGATCTTGACGTCATCGGAGAGGCGGGGGACGGGGAATCGGCCGTGCAGCTGGCGGGGGCCCTCCAGCCTGACGTGCTGGTGATGGATGTGCGGATGCCGAAGCTGAATGGCCAGGAGGCAACCAGGAGGATCAAGGCCGACCATCCCGAGATTCGGGTGCTCATTCTCTCGGCCTACGAGGACGACCAGTACGTCTTCCCCCTCCTGGAGGCCGGCGCCGATGGCTACCTGCTGAAGACCGCCAAGGGGCACGAGCTGGTGGGGGCGATCCGTGCCGTCCACGCCGGCAGGAAGGTGCTCGCTCCTAGCATCACCGACAAGGTCATCAGCCGCCTGGCCAATGGTCCCCGAGGCCATCGTCCAGACGAGATGATGGAGGCTCTGACGGAGCGCGAGCTGGAGGTGCTGCAGGCCGTAGCCGGTGGAAAGAGCAACAAGGAGATCGCCGAGCAACTCTTCCTCAGCACGAACACCGTCCAGGTGCACCTGCGGAACATCTTCGGCAAGCTGGGAGTG
>DAHXJB010000584.1:0-2764 GCA_027372455.1 Chloroflexota bacterium
CGGTTCGAATCCGCTCGTCGCCTCCAAACTACACAATGTGTTGTGGTGGGCTGTCGGAAGGCAGCCCGTATTTTGTGTCCCCTTCTTTCCCCGGTGCTATTGAAGAGTATACACGGGAATCGGCACCGACAGGATATTAAATCCCTGTGTTGGCACCTTACCTGGACAAGGAAAGAGGTTGTTGATTGGGTGCCAGACATGATGCGACGCAAGGGCATAATCTTCAGTACACCACAATTGTCGGTAGAAGCTCGGGTGCGGCATGGCGTAAGTCTCCGCCACCATTTTCTCGATGGAACCGAAAAGGGTCATTCCCACCACAGCGGTAGTCACGCCCTTGAGGAATGCCCTGAGGCTTGCGTTCGTCTGGAAACGGTGGAGTTGGCCGGTGGCCGCGACCGTCATCAGAAACTGCCCGCGGCCAGCCAGCGTTGACGCAAAGGGGGGGCGCTACTACCATGACGTGCATGGCGAACCTGCTGGCAGGGAGCGCCGCCTTCAGGGGCGCTCGCACCCGGAACTGTCATTGGGCCGAGGCCCTCGGCGTGGAGGAACAGACATGTTGACGGTATTGGTGCGCGGCACTGGGGATGTTGGCTCCGCGGTGGCCCTTCGGCTGTTCACGTCGGGATACGCGGTCGTCATGCACGATGACCCAGCGCCAACAACGACGCGGCGCAAAATGGCGTTCTCCGACGCCATCTTCGATGGGCGGGCGGTGCTGGAGGGAGTAGCCGCGCTGCGGATGGATGGACTCGATAACTTGAGAGGAGCCGCTGTCTCAAGGGAGGCGATTCCTGTGATTGTTGCCGATTTGGCACAGCTGCTGGAGGTGCTTCGGCCCGATGTCCTGGTAGACGCCCGTATGCGAAAGCGGGCTCGCCCCGAGGCGCAACTCGGGCTGGCACGTCTTACCGTCGGCCTGGGTCCCAACTTCGTGGCTGGAGAGACGACCGACCTCGCCGTAGAGACCGGCTGGGGAATCGATCTCGGCAGAGTGTATCGGCAAGGAGCTACGCGACCTCTGGAGGGGGAGCCTAACCATATCGGCGGCCACGCGCGCGACCGCTACGTCTATGCGCCGGTCGAGGGGGTCTTCAGCACCAGATTGGAGATCGGCCAAAGCGTCCACGCTGGGCAGACCGTGGCAACTATCGGCTCCGTGAACCTTATCGCCCCGCTTGATGGCGTGCTGCGTGGGCTCACACGAGACGGCGTGAGCGTGTCAGTCAGAACGAAGGTCATCGAGGTCGATCCACGGGGGGCCAGGGCTGTGTTCACAGGCATCGGTGAGCGACCTGGCCGAATCGCCGGAGGCGTCCTGGAAGCAATTCGGGATTGGGAGACGACCGGAGGCACGGACTGAGCGCCTTCAGTCCTCCAGAACCCTGAGCGACCGCGACAAGGCGAAGGGGTAGATCAGCGAATCCCGGACACCGTAGCGAGTTCTGAGTGCCTCGATCAGCAGGTCACTGAATCTGTCCAGTCGGAAAGTGTTCTCCAACCAGGCACGGGCCTCCGGGCGCTCATCGCAGGAGGTCGCTTCCAGCAGAGTTCGCTGGTTTCGCGCCAGTGAGTTTGGTACGGTCTCGGGCTTGCTGATGCTGGTCGGGAATCTGGGAGCCGTAACGGCAACCACCCCCCGGTGGCGCTCATAGCGCAGCACTTGGGGTGGCGGTCATCATTCATCTTGATTGGTGCGATCACCTGCGCCGTGGCTGTGGCAGTCTGGTACTGGGTGCGTGACCATCCATCCGATCTGGGTTTGCCCTCGTTGCGCGAAATCGATGTGTCCTCACCCGGTCACAGCTCGGCCGACACCGCGCCGTCGCGGAAGCTTTCCCTGTGGGTCGGTGCTAAGGTCGTTTGGCACTCGCGGCAGACATGGACCGGCTTCTTGGCCCATTTCGGTCTCCTCGGCAGCTACTTGACCTTCAGCGGACTTTGGGCGGTGCCCTACCTTATGCACGTCTATGGAATGGATCGGCTTGAGGCGGCCAACTATCTGCTTGCCGCATCGGTCGGGCTGCTGATCTCTGCTCCCCTGGTCGGGCACATCTCGGACCGTATCCTCCGCCGCCGCAGGTTGCCGATTGTCGCGATGGCGTTGCTTACATCTGCAGTCTGGTTAGCGATGGGCTTCTGAAACGGGGGAAGACCTCCTGTCTGGGCGCTCTATCCCCTCTTCGGGGCGCTAGGCTTCTCCGGTGGCACGGCGACCATCATTCTCACCGCGGTGAAGGAGTCTAACCCTCCCACTCTCGGTGGCCTAGCGATGGGCACAGCAAACAGCGGCTTCCTGTGCGCGGCGCTGCTCCAGCCGGCCGTCGGTTACCTGCTGGATAGCTACTGGCAGGGGGAATCGGGCGCGGGTGCTCGTGTCTACCCTCTGGCCGGCTATCACGCGGTCCTGATCATCCTGGCGGGTTTTTCCATCCTGGGTTTGCTGGGAAGCTGGCTGATGAGGGAGACCCATTGCCGCAACGTCTTGGATGAGCCCATCTCGTAGTCGTTCCAGGTCTCCAGTTTGGAACTGCTACCCTTGAAGCAGGCTTCGTGGAGTCCCATCGTTGTCGAGAGGGTAGCAGTCGGGTAGAATGCACTCATAGCGATGAAGCTCGCTGAGCAGGTCTCACGACCTGCCAAACGGTCGTCCGTCGACTAATAGCTTCTACTGGAGGATTGGCCTCCCGTGGGAGCTATTTTCTTTGTTGGCGTCATGGAGGTGTGAGATGGGCAGGGGCAAGCAGACCCAGCGCGCCGG
>DAHXJB010000301.1:0-3552 GCA_027372455.1 Chloroflexota bacterium
TCACGTCGTCGTACTCAACGACGTGCTTCCGGATGTCGAAGTTGTGGGACTCCACCTTGGTCTGAGCGTTCTCTATAGACTTGTTGACCAGGCCGTGCTCCAGAGGGACGTCCTCTTCCAGCCCCAACCGATCCATGATCCCGGCAATGTTGCTGCCGCCGAAACGGCGCATCAGATCGTCTTCCAGCGACAGGTAGAACCGGGACGACCCCGGGTCCCCCTGGCGCCCCGCACGACCCCGGAGCTGATTGTCGATCCGGCGCGCCTCGTGCCGCTCCGTGCCGACGATGTGCAATCCGCCGAGATCCCGCACCAGCTTTGCATCCTCCGGCAAACCCGGATTGCCGCCCAGAATGATGTCCACACCACGACCGGCCATGTTGGTGGCGATGGTCACGGTCCCGGGCTGGCCGGCCTGGGCGATGATCCCCGCCTCCTTCTCGTGCAGCTTGGCGTTCAACACCTGGTGGGGTATGCCCCGTCGGGACAGCATATCGCTGAGCATCTCCGACTTCTCGATGGACACCGTGCCCACCAGCACCGGGCGCTTCTGCTGGTGCAGCTCCTCGATCTCCTTGACCACCGCCCGATACTTGGCGCTCTCGGTCTTGTAGATCTGGTCAGGCATGTCGTTGCGGATCATCGGCCGGTGGGTTGGGATCACCACCACCTCCAGCTTGTAGATCTTGTGGAACTCCTCCGCCTCCGTCACGGCTGTACCGGTCATGCCCGCGAGCTTGTCGTAAAGGCGGAAGTAGTTCTGGAAGGTGATTGTGGCTAGGGTTTTGGTCTCCCTCTGGATCTTCACCCCTTCCTTCGCCTCGATCGCCTGATGCAGCCCCTCGCTGTAGCGCCGACCAACCATCAACCGACCGGTGAACTCATCTACGATGATCACCTCGCCGTCCTTCACCACGTAGTCCCTGTCAAGCTTGAACAGGAACTCGGCCTTCAACGCCTGATCCATGTAGCGGGTGAGGTCGTAGTGAGCCGGATCGTACAGATTCTCGAGGCCCAACCATCGCTCCATCTTGGCGACACCCTCCTCGGTGAGGCTGATCGCCCGGAGCTTCTCGTCGATGGTGAAGTCCTCCTCCCTACGCAGCCTGGGCACCAGGCGCGCAAAGAGGGTGTACTTGTCGGTGGACTCCTCCGCCTGGCCGGAGATGATGAGCGGAGTCCTCGCCTCGTCGACCAGGATGTTATCCACCTCGTCAACGACGGCGTAGTGCAGCTCTCGCTGCACCTTCTCGCTCGCATCCCACACCATGTTGTCTCGAAGATAGTCGAACCCGAACTCGTTGTTGGTCCCGTAGGTGATGTCGCAGTTGTAGGCCTCGCGGCGCGCAAGGACTTCCATGTCATGCTGGATCACCCCCACGGTCAGACCCAGGAACTCATGGACCTGCCCCATCCACGCACGGTCACGGCGAGCCAGGTAGTCGTTCACCGTCACCACGTGAACGCCATGGCCGGCCAGCGCGTTGAGATAGGCCGGAAGGGTAGCCACCAACGTCTTGCCTTCACCGGTCTTCATCTCGGCGATCTTGCCCTGGTGAAGCACCATCCCACCCAGCAGCTGCACGTCGAAGTGCCGCTGTCCCAGGGTGCGCTTGGCTGCCTCGCGGACCACGGCGAAGGCCTCCGGCAGCAGGTCATCCAGCGACTCTCCCTGCCGGACTCGCTCCTTGAATTCGGTTGTCTTGCCTCGAAGCTGCTCGACGCTGAGCTGCTCGAACTCCGGCTCCAGGGCATTGATCTGCTCCACCACGGGCCGAAGTCTGCCGAGCTCTCTGTCGTTCGAGTCGCCTAAGAGCTTTCCTAATAGCTTGAACATCAGTGCTGTAACCTCTACACGATCGGAGCTTCGCCGCTCCGACACAGTACAGTCGCCTATCCGTCTTCCCGAATGTGTGCCTCGCGGCAACGGCCGCGATGTCGATCCTCACCGTTGGGCGGGATCACGCGGCGGAAAAGGGCAAAAAACCGCCCCAATTCGAGAAACTCCGTACCCTAATTGTACCCTACGAGGCGGGATTCCGAAACAGCAGTGGAAGTCGCGGACAGAGTGACAGACTCCGTGGACCGTCATGCCCGACCTGATCGGGCATCCAGGGGGCCACGTTGGCGTGCAGTAGGAGTGGCCTCACAAGGGGATGGGATGGATGCCGCCTTGCTCTAGGGGCTGTCGTAAATGCTCCCCACCGAGGTGCCGGTGTGGATCCGGGGGATCGGCTCGCCGATCAGCGGGGCAACCGTGAGCTGCCGGATCTTCGGGATTCGCTTCGACGGATCGAGCCGAACCGTGTCGGTGAGCACCATTTCCTTCAGAGCGGAGCGATCGATCCGCTCCACAGACGGGCCGGAGAGCACCGCGTGCACCGCTGTGGCGTAGATCTCCTCCACGCCGGCCGCCTGGAGCGCCTCCACAGCCCCCATCATGGAGCTGGCCCTGTCCACCTCGTCGTCCACGATCAGCGCCGTTCGGCCTCGCACGTCGCCGATGACGTTGTGTGACTCCACCACTCCGGCGTTCCCCACCCGCCGCTACTCGATGATGGCCAGGGGCGCATCCATCGCCTCCGCGAAGTTTCGAGCCTTCTTGGCGAAGCCGATATCGCAGGAAACCACCACCAGGTCGCGCAGCCGCCGGTGCTGGAAATGGCGGCGCAGGATATGCGCCGCGGTGAGCTCGTCCACCGGTATGTTGAAGAAGCCCTGGACCTGGCCCGCGTGCAGATCCATGGTCAGCACCCGATTGGCGCCCGCCGCCGTGATCATATCGGCCAGCAATCGGGCGGTGATCGGGACCCTGGGTTGATCCTTCTTGTCTGTGCGGGCGTAGGCAAAATAAGGGATCACGGCGGTGATCCGTCCGGCCGAAGCCCTCTTGAGGGCATCCAGCATGATCAGCATCTCCATGATACTGCGGCTCACCGGCGAGCAGAAAGGCTGGATGACAAACACGTCGTGCTCTCGCACCACCTGGTTGATCTTGACGAAGATGTTCTCGTTGCTGAACTCGAACACATCGGCCTTGCCCAGCGGCAGCTCCAGGAATCTGCATACCGCCTCGGCGAGAGCCGGATGAGCATTCCCCGTAAAGATGCTAAGGTCGCGATACAACCTGAGTTCCCCCCAATTAATCAAAGCAGCCCAAGAGGATGGCCGGAGGCAGAAAGTTGAAGAAGAGCTGTCGCGGGACAGCCCCTGAATACTAGCACATCTTTGGTCCGACCGCCAACGGTTGTTCAGCCTGGTTGGCTCATCGTAGTAACGACTTCAGCCGTCCGTCCACCTGCTCGTTCGGAGACCGACGACCGATGAAGAGCAACGACCTGATCGGATAATCGTGGTCGTGGCTTCGCCCGCGGCTGAAGACCGCGGGCTGAATCGTGGAAGCCCGGTAAACCGGGCTGGGCTCAGATGAAGCTGGTCTTGCGACGTTCTCAGCCCGCTTCAGCGGGCTTCAGTGCCTCAGCCCGTTGCTTTAGCGGCGGGCGACCGAGCCGACGCATTACCCGATTCAGTTGGTAGCCATCATGAATCATG
>DAHXJB010000614.1:0-3448 GCA_027372455.1 Chloroflexota bacterium
GGCTTCTAAACAGGCCAGGTTGGCCGATACTGCATCGCTCACGAACGTGAAATCCCTGGTCTGGTTTCCATCCCCATAGAGGATGATCTCCTGCTCGGTCAGCAGTGCCCGGATGAACTTGTGGAAGCCCATGTCGGGTCGCTGTCTGGGGCCGTAGACTGTGAAGTAGCGCAGAGATACGGTGGGAACGCTGAAATTCACCCAGTAGAGGCGGCAGAGATGTTCTCCTGCCAGCTTACTAACCCCATAGGGGGAGATGGGCTGTGGGATGGTATCCTCGGTGACCGGCAACTCTCGAGCATCGCCATAGATGGACGACGAAGAGGCGTAGACGAAGCGGTGAAGTGGGTGGTCTTTGGCCGCTTCCAGCAGTGTCTGGGTGGCGAGGATGTTGTTTTCAGTGTATACCCGGAAACTCTGTCCCCAGCTTGCCCGTACCCCTGCCTGGGCGGCCTGGTGATAGACGCAATCCACGCCATCCAGCAGCCTGTGCAGGTCGTACTCCAGAAGATCGGCTTCGATCAGGGTGAAGTTGGGAGACTCTCGCAGTCTGGAGAGGTTGGCCTGCTTGATGGGCCTGGGGTAGTAGTCGGTGAATGAATCGATGCCCGCCACTTCGTGGCCCCTTGAGACCAGGGCTTCCGCGATGTGGGATCCTATAAAGCCGGCGCAGCCGGTTACCACGCACTTCAACGGCGTCTCCACAACTCAAGATACAGTCGTTCAACGGACTCGACCATCTTATCGACCGTGAACTGTTCCTTCAACCGGATCGATCCGGCCCTGCCCATCTCCATGGCCTTATCTCGGTCGGTGAGAAGTGCCAGGATCGCGCCGGACAGGGCGTTTGGATCGCGGGGCGGCACCAGAAGGCCCGTCACCCCATCCTCAACCACCTCAGGAATAGCGCTGACGTTTGTGGCGACGATCGGTTTGGCCGCCGCCATCGCCTCGAGAAACACCAGTCCGAACCCCTCCCACAGGGACGCCATGACGAAGAGATCCGCGGCTTGCATCACCGCGGGGATGTCGCCGCGCACACCGGCGAAAATCACCCTATCTTGCAGCCCTAGAGATGCCCACTGCTCGAGGAGGCGGGCCTTGTATTCGTCCCTGCCATCCTGGGAGTCGCCGGCTATCAGAAGTCGCGCCTCAGGCAGTCGCTTCCTGACCAGAGTCATCGCTTCCAGGAGAAAGGTGAGTCCTTTCTGCTCTGTGATCCGCCCCACCGTGGCTAGGAGCGGAGTCCGGGACGGTATGCCAAGCTCGGCTCTGACTCGAGCGCCCTCCTCGGGGGTGGCTGCCGTTTCGGACTGGAGACCGTAGTAGATCCGGGTGATCCGTGTGGGATCCACCTTGCCCACGGAGGCGATGTATCGACCCACGTAATCGGACAGGACGATGACTCGCTGATTCCAACGGGAGATCAGTCCATGCGTAACTGCCACTGCCGGTCGTCGAAGGGCGGCTTCGTCGTTATGCTTGGACGCGATGCGCAGTGGTGTGCGCGCCAAAACGGCCGCCATGGTGCCGTAGCTGTCGGCCTTCAACAGGTGGGTGTGGACGATCTGGTAGTGCCCCCCGGCGAGGATGCGGGCAAGCCTGGGCACCAGGAGAGGGGAGAAGCTGCCGCGTGCCGGCAGGTCGAACAGTTGGGCTCCGCTCTCCCGAAACTGCTCGGCCAGTGAGGGGTTCTTGAAGAACGCCACGTCGGCTGTGTGGCCTCGGCGCCGAAGTCCCTGGACCAGGGAGAGAAGGTGCATCTGTGCACCACCAACGTCGAGCGAGGTGATGACGTGGAGGATGCGGAATCGTTCTGAGTTCTGGGTGCTGGGTTCTGAGGACTGAGGACTGAGGACTGAGGACTGAGAGCCCTCACCCCACCCCTCTCCCCTCCCCGCCGCGGGGAGGGGCCGGGGGTGGGGTGCTCTCCCTGTCTCCCCGTCTTCCCATCTGCCCGTCTCCCCGTTTCCCCGTCTCCCCGTCATCGCTTGAGGGCCAGGGCCGCTTCATAGGCAGCCATCGTCTTGTCGGCCTGATGCGCGACCGTGAAATTCTCGATCACTCGCCTGTAGCCGGCTTCGCCCATGGCAGCCGACCTCTCGTCGTCGCGCAGCAGTTCGAGCAGGCGTGAAGAGAAGATTTCCACGTCCCGAGGGTCCACCACGTATCCCGTTACTCCATCTATTACCACTTCAGGAGGGCCACCGAAGCAGGTTGTGATCACCGGCTTCCTCATCGTCATGGCTTCGATGTTGATCAGGTTGAATGGTTCCCGATAGATGGACGGGGTAATGCAGACGGTGGCGAGGGCGTACGCCGCCTTCAGATCGTCACCGGACAGCCACGGCAGGAAAACGGTCCTGTCCTCCACGCTCAAGCGGTGGCCCAACTGCAGGATGTAGGAGATGTAGTCCTCGCTGCTGCCCAGCACCAGGAAGACGAAGTCCAGATCCCTGGGAAGCTTACCCATCGCAGCAACTGCCTGGTCGATCCCTTTGGCGTGACTCACCCGTCCCCCGAAGAGGATAACCTTCTTTCCTTCCAAGCCGTGGTGGCGGGCAAAGCCGCGGACGTGCTCTGGGCTCACCTCCATGCTTGAGGGATCTATGCCGTTGTGGACCACGCTGACCCTGTTTGGGTCGAGGCCGTTGGCCACCAAATCATCCCTCAGTGCGTGGCTGACGGCCAGGACGTGGGCGTTTGAGAGCCGAATGTCCCGCTGGATCAGCCGGTTCCGGAACGGGAAGTAGCGAAGTCGCTGGCAGTTCCTGCACTGGGAAGCTGAGATTCTGGTTGGTTCAGCGGGGTCCGCGCAGGTGAACTTGCTGCTGCAGAATAGCTGGTGATCGTGAGCCGTGAGCACCACCGGCACCGAAGATCGCTTGGCCTCAAGCAACGCTTGAAAGGAGATGTGGGTGTGTATGTTGTGGGCGTGTATGACGTCTGGACGGCACTCTGCGATCTTCCGGGCTACCTGGCCGGCTACCCACGGGTTGTAGACGGCCAGGTAGTTGCGCAGCCTGGATGGGTACTTGGAGATGACCCGGCTCACCTGAACCCCGTGAAGGGTTTCGGACATGGTTCCGCCGCGGTCCTCCATCGTGCTCAAGACGCACACGGAGTGGCCACGTCGGGCGATCTCGGCGGAGAGCCTCTCGGCGGCGATGTCGGCTCCGCCTTTGGTGCTTGTAGGGTAATTATCGGAGAGGACGAGAACTTTCATAGTCCCGGCGGTTGCACCTTAGATCCGTGTCGTTGCGGTAGGTCCATTTTTGTTATTATACCCCAGCGCTCATGAGCCCGGCACGCGGGGGACGACCGTGGGCGAGCCGGACTCTTCCCAGGGAAAAGGATGACCTCTTCGATGCCAACATCTGAACCGCCTCCCCGGAGCGGTGGTCTAGCAGATCGGTTCCTATCTCCGTTGCAGCGGTTGCTTCACCGT
>DAHXJB010000306.1:0-1658 GCA_027372455.1 Chloroflexota bacterium
ATGGTGCCAGGATCGGTGGCTCTGGAGGCCGCGAGGGCGGCGGCGACCGCGGGGCTCAAATCGGGGCAGATGTACGTGGACATGGGAACTGCTACCCCGCCGATCAAGGAAGAGATGGCCGCATTGGTGGAAGGGGCCGGCGCCGCCTTTGTGGACGTGGCGATCATGGGATCCCCCCTTCAGGATCGGCATCGGGTAGCGACTCTCGCTAGCGGCAAAGAGGCACCGCGCTACGTGGAGATGGTCACCCCCTTTGGGATGAAGGTCAGCGTGGTGGGGGAGAGGCCCGGGCGAGCAGCGGCGATCAAGATGTTCCGGAGCATCTTCATGAAGGGGATCGAGGCGCTGGTGATCGAGACCCTGATCGCCTGCAAGACATGGGATGTGGCAGATGCGGTGATGGACAGCGTGACCAAGTCGTTGGACAAGCAGCCCTTTTACCCTGACTACACCGATTTCCTGGTCACGACCGATGCGATCCATGCGGAGCGGAGAGCCCACGAGATGGACATGGTGATCGAGACCATGGAAGCCGTGGGGATCGAGCCAAAGATGACGCGGGCGACGGCTGCGATGATCCATTGGACAGCTGGCCTCGGCTTGAAGGAGCATTTCGGGGGAGAGGTTCCGCCCAACTGGCAGATGGTGGTGGACGAGATCTTCCGCAGGATAGGAAAGCAGGGATAGGCACAGGGCAACAGGCAACAGGATACGTCTCGGCTGGGTCTGCTGACTTGTGGCTTAGCGAGTGCCTGATTGAGGAGGCGTCAGAGATGGCTGACAACACGGCGACATCGATCGTTACCTACCGACCGGATAAGGAACAGTTGGCGAGGCCCGTGAAGGTGCTGGCGGTGCAGAGTGGTCCGGCCGTCCTGGACAAGCAGCAGAACGTGGTTGCCATGGTGGAGTGGATGCGCCGAGGGCTAGACGGCTTTTCTGCCGACTTCGTGATCTTTCCCGAGTTGGCCACCACCATGTACTTCGCCGGCACCAACGATCCTTCCTGGCAGGATCAGGCCGAACCGATCCCCGGGCCGACCACGGAGGTCTTCTCTAAGCTGGCGGTCGAGTACAGCACCAATGTTATCCTGCCTCTATACGAGCGCGGACCCAAGAGCGGGCAGTTCTTCAACAGCGCCGTCTTTCTGGACAGGCGGGGGGAGATCATCCAGGGGGCGCTGCCCGATGGCGGAAAGGTGAGTTGCTACCGGAAGACCCACATACCCAGCAGCTACAGCAGCCGGCCCACCGGTAACGAGAAGTTCTTCTTTCGGCCCGGGCCCGGGCTTCCGATATTCAAGACGGATGTAGCCACGGTGGGTTGCCTCATCTGCTACGACCGCTCTTTCCCGGAGGCGTGGAAGGTGCTGTCGCTTTCCGGCGCTGAGATCATCTTTGTGCCCAACGCCTCGGCACCGAAGCGGCGAGCCCACACCTTCCTGACCGAGCTTCAGGCGGCCGCTATCCAGAACGGGGTGTTTGTGGTCGCCGTGAACAAGGGGGGACTCGAGGTTCTCGAGGACGAGAGGCTCTTCTTCGGGACCAGCGGCTTGATCGATCCGGAGAGCAATATCCTGGCTCAGTGCCCCCCTCGCGAGGGACCCGTCCTGATGAGAGCCGACTTCGACCTGGGGGACAGGACGGAATACAACCGG
>DAHXJB010000005.1:0-2074 GCA_027372455.1 Chloroflexota bacterium
GGTTGATCAACCGCTGGGCGACTCCTCCAGTGTTGAAGATGTTCCCCGCAAGGACGAAGAAGGGCACCGCCATCAGTGGGAAGGACTCAAGGGAGGTGAATAGCTTCTGGGATACCGTCATCATCGGGATGTCGGTGAAGACGAACAGGCCGATGGTGGTGGCCAATCCCAGTGATATGGCGATCGGTATGCCGGCCGCCAGCAGGACCCCCAGCAGGATGAAGACTGTGAGAGCCATTTACAGCGCCACCCCCTCGCTTATGTCCTCGCCATACACCTCCACCGGGAGATGTTCTTTTTTCCTCTTCACGAGGTAGTAGAACTCCTGGCAGAACCGCACGGTCATCAGGGCAGTCGATATCGGTATCGCGCTGTAGAAGGGCCACGCTGGCACCCGCATCTCGGGGGTTGTCTGATTCCTCTGAATGAGGAAGAGCACAAACTGGACGCCAAAGATGCAGAGGAAGGCGGTGAAGCCGGCGCTCATAGCCAGGCCCGCCAGGGTGATTCTCCTGGCTAACTCCTTCGGAAGGCGATCTATAAGGATCTCCACGTGGATGTGAACCCCGTGGCGAATTCCCGCGCTGGCTCCAATCAGGGATGCCCAGATGAGGGAGAAGATCACCAGTTCCATGGAGCCCAACGAGGCGTTGAAGACGTAGCGCAGCACCACCTCGGCGAAGGCCAGCACCACGGCCAGAGCGAAGAGAAAGGCCGTCGTCGCCTCCTCGAAGAAATTCAATGCTCTGTTGATCTTGGATAGCACGGGACCCCCCTAATGATGTCACCTTGAGCGAGGCAAGAAACCTCCCCGCGATGGTTCGCTTCGCTCAGCATGACCGAGTGGGTATCGCCTTACCGAAGCGAGGAGAGCGTGCTCCTCGCTTCGGCCTCTGTGGCAGCCTTTACTGGGCGTTCCGCACCGCATCGATCAGATCCTTGCCGATCTGTTTCTCGTAGCCGGGATACACCGATTGCGCGGCCTTCTTCCATGCCGCCAACTCGGAGTCGTTAAGCTGGTAGATCTGCAGCTTGCCCGAGTCCTTGATCTTCTGGAAGCCGGCGTCGTTCTCCTTCTGAGCGATGTCACGCTCGTAAGCCGTCGCCTCCTTCATGGCCTCGTCCAGGATCTTGCGTTGGCTATCCTGCAGGCCGGCGTACCAGTCGGCGTTGGTTACCACCGCGTAGCCCAGGTAGGACATGGTCCCGCTCAGGGTCATGTACTTCTGCACGTCCGGGTACTTCTCGGTCCAGATGTTGGAGAAGGTGTTGAGCTGGCCGTCCACCACTCCCTGCTGGAGGGCGTTGAACACCTCGGAGAAGGCCATCACCTGCGCCGTTCCGCCGAACGCCTTGACCAACGTCTCGGCCGGCTTGCCGTCGGCCCGGAACTTCAGTCCCTGGAAGTCCGATGGCTGCTTGATCGGGTGCTTGGCGTTGGTGAAGTAGCGGAAGCCGTTGTCCCAGATCGCCACGCCCAGCATCTTCTGGGACTTCAGCTTCTGGTACAGTTGTTGGCCGATGGGCCCGTCGGCCACCTTCACCGCTGCCGCTGTCGTGGGGAAGATGTAGGGCAGGTCGAACACTTGCCACTCGGGCACGCTCACCGAGAACTTGGCGGTCCCTGGCGCCAGGTATTGGACCGCGCCGCTCTGCAGGGCCGCGAACTCCTCCGCGTCCTTGTACAGCTGGGAGTTGGGGAACACCTGCACCTCGATGCTGCCGTTAGACAGCTTTTCGGCCACCTCCTTGAACTTCAGGGCCGCTTTTCCCTTAGGTGTGTCCTCGGCTACAACGTGGGAGAATTTGACCACCAGCTTCTGGGCTGGGGCCGCCTGCTGCGTCCCGCTCGCTGCGGGAGCACTCTGCCCGGCCGCGGGTTTGGCCGGAGCGGCGCTTTGCTCTGGAGCGCCGCCGAACCGCTGGCACCCTGCCAGAAGGCCCGCGACCAGCACCACCGTGGCGACTGCAGACGATACGACTGCCATCCGTTTGCTGTGCCGGATACCCATTGACATGCCTTACCCTCCTTAACGGTCCATTATGGTGATGGCAACCCCGATTGGGATTCGCC
>DAHXJB010000008.1:0-2795 GCA_027372455.1 Chloroflexota bacterium
TCACCCAGTCAGGTCCGGTGAGCGGGGTAGCCACGAAATTCTTCTCGAAGAACAGATCCTGAAGCTGGCGGACCATCCCCAGGCAGAAGTTGTTGATCAAGGCGATCTTGATGTTCACCCCTTCCTGGATCGCGGTGGCCAGCTCCTGTATGTTCATCTGCAGGCTGCCGTCCCCGACGATCACCCACACCTCTTTTTCGGGCCGTGCCAGCTTGACCCCGATAGCGGCAGGCAGTGAGAAGCCCATGGTGCCCATCCCACCGGAGGTGATGAAGCTCCTGGGCTCATCGTACCAGTACAGCTGGGCCGCCCACATCTGATGCTGCCCCACGTCGGAGACGATTATGGCCTTCCCCTGGGTCACGTCGTAGATAGTCTTGATCGGGAGTTGAGGTAGCAGCTTGTCGGAATCCCTCACCTCCGTGGCCGGGTGCTTGATCCTCCACATGGAGATCTGATCGACCCAATCTTGATGGCTCGAGGGCTCCACCTCCTGGTTGAGCCGCTCCAGCACCAGCTTGACGTCGCCCACGATGGGGACGGTAACCCTCACGTTCTTTCCGATCTCCGCCGGGTCGATGTCGATGTGGATCACCTTGGCATTGGGGGCAAACTCCTCCACCTTGCCGGTTACCCGGTCGTCGAACCTCATCCCAATTGCCACCATCAGATCGCAGTCGTGAACGGCGTAGTTGGCGTAGGCCATCCCGTGGAGCCCCAGGAGACCGAAGGACAGAGGGTGCGACTCAGGAAAGCCGCCAATCCCCAGCAGAGTAGTGATCACAGGGATGCCGGTGGCCTCCGCCAACTTCACCAACTCTTTCTCGGCTCGGGAGATTATCACCCCCTGACCGGCGATGATTACCGGCTTCCGGGCTTCCTTGATGAGCGCCGCCGCTTTCTTGATCTGGGCCATGTTGCCGTGCTTCGTGGGATTGTAACCCGGCAACTGCACGCTCTTGGGATAGACGAACTCTGTTTCGGCCAAAAGTACGTCCTTGGGCACGTCCACCAGCACGGGACCCGGCCGGCCGGTTCGAGCCAGATAGAAGGCCTCTTTCATAACGGCAGGCAGATCCTCCACCTGCTCCACCAGGTAGTTGTGCTTCGTTATCGGGAGGGTGATCCCGGTTATGTCGCACTCCTGGAAGACATCCTTCCCGATCAGGGAGGTGGGGACATTGGCCGTGATCGCCACCATGGGCGTGGAGTCCAGGTAGGCCGCGGCTATCCCTGGAACCAGGTTGATGGCGCCGGGGCCGGAGGTGGCACAGCAGACCCCGACATCCTCGGAAGCTCGACCATAGCCGTCGGCCATGTGGCCGGCCCCCTGCTCGTGGCGTACAAGTACGTGATGGATGGGGAACTCGGGTAGTACGTCATAAAAGGGTGTGATGGCCCCTCCTGGCATACCGAAAATTACCTTCACCCCTTCTTCGACGAGACTCTGGGCGATGATCCTTGCTCCGTTGAGCTTCATGGCTGACAGATACCCCCTTCCATTCCAATCCGATCCAACACGCCGGCCTAGGAGATACAAAAAACCCGCCCCAAAAGGGACGGGATCAGGCCCGTGGTACCACCCTAGTTGATGCAGCCTACCGGTTTCCGACTAAAGGGTGGGTAACAAAAAATCCCGTCCCCACAGGGACGAGACTTCGAGGGGTCTCGCCGTACCACCCTAGTTGATGCTAGCCGGGAAGGCGCATCCGCTTTACGGAGTATAACAGCTCCGTGCCCTGACTCAGGACTACTGGCGCGCGGTCCACGTTGCGCCGCACCGTTCGCCCTGGCTGCTCCGGGGCGAGTTCGAGATACGCTTCGGCACTGGGCTTCCACCTACCCCCAGCTCTCTGGGCTTCCGCGCGCCTCTACTACTCCCCATCAACGCTTCGTATATTCATCTGTGGAGTTTTAGTAGTATACCATGGGGCGATTCGCCTTGTCAACGATTTTTCCGCGATCGATGGACACCCTTCGCGCGGGACTGCCCCCCAGCCAGGGAGGGTGGGGATCAAATTCAGAAGCCCTATCAAATACCGGTATGTACATCTTGACAGCCATAATTATGGGTGCTAATCTCAACATGTAGGATGATGTTCCGTCGGGTGGGAAGATGGACCTCGCTGCAGCCACTCACCGACCTCCCGTTTCCGTCCGATCGGTGGCGCGCACCCTGGATCTGTTGATAGCGCTGGAGAAGGCCGATCAGCCCATGGGGTTGAGCGAGTTGGCCCGCGTTGTCGACATCCCCAAGACCACGGCTCAGCGCCTCCTTTCGGTGCTGGAGACCCGAGGCTTCGTTCAGAGGGAGCGAGGCCTCTACCAATTGGGTGCCGGGATCGTCCCCCTGACCGGCGCCTTCCTGGCACGGAACAGCCTATCCAGGGCAGCGCTCCCGGTCCTAGAGGAGATGACCCTGATTTCCGGCGAGACAGTGTCCCTCCAGGTGAGGCAGGACTTCGATCGGGTGATCATCCAGAGGGTGCACAGCCCCCATCCCCTGGGCTACACCCTCAACATCGGCGAGCGGCTGCCCCTCCATTTGGGTGCGTCGGGACAAATCCTTATGGCGGCAATGCCCGAGGATGAGCTCCTGCGATTTCTTGAGCGGATCCCGGAGATCCGGCTGGCCGGCGGCGAGATCCGGACCAGGGAAGAGCTGCTGCAGAGGCTGCAGGAGGCTCGGCTCCAGGGTCTTGCCGTCAGTCTGGGCGAGAGGGAGTTGGGCGTTGTCTCGTTGGACGCTCCCGTCAGGGGCCCCGGGCGCAGCACCATTGCTGCCGTCTCTATCA
>DAHXJB010000015.1:0-11331 GCA_027372455.1 Chloroflexota bacterium
CTTGTCGTTCGATGGGCAGCGTGGCCTCCCTGGGCTGCGTTGCTCTTTTTCGGGGTCGGATCGTGCGTCAATGGAGCCTGCACGACACGATTGAATGGAAAGGAGGTGAGATATCGAGTATCTGTTTGAGTTGCCGCCTCATGCCTCGTGACCTTCCAAGCCACACATTCCTCCCAGGAGGCACTACCGATGAAGCTCCGTCGTCTTGCGATTGTGCTGGCGTCCATGGCAACTCTGACTCTGTTGGTTAGCATCACCTCCGCCTGTCAACAACAGGCCGCAGCTCCTGCTTCCCAGCCTACCGCATCCAAGGTAGCCCCCAAGGCCACTACAGCGGTGAACATCGCGCTCTTCACGCCGCTGACGGGGTCCCAGGTGGACCTTGGCACCATGAGCCGTAATGCTGCCCAGATGGCCGTCGACGACATCAACGCTCAAGGTGGGATCAAGTCTCTCGGTGGGGCGAAGGTGAACCTGGTGGTGGCCGACATCACCAGCGACGCCGCCCAGGTGCCCACCGTCGTCGAGCGCACGGTGAGTCAGAACAACATCTCGGATGCCGTGGGCTGCGGCATCAGCCAGTTCACTCTATCCGCTCTGCCGGTCATGGAGAAGAAGGGGGTGCCCATGGTCACCTCCTCCATCGCCGACAATATCACTCAGCAGGGTTACAAGGACATCTTCCAGATCGCTCCCAAGGGCAGTGCCTTTGGAAAGATGCAGATCGATTTCCTATCCTTCCTGAAGAAAAAGTACAACATCCCCACCGACAAGCTGGGTTTCATCTACGAGAACACCGCCTACGGCACCTCCACGGCCTCCGGTCTCCGGAAGATCGCGGAACAGCAGGGCTACAAGGTGGTGTTCGACCAGTCCTATCCAGCCGGCTTCAGCGATGCCTCGCCCCTGGTGACCGCGCTTCGCTCCTCGGGGGCAGATGCCGTGTTCCCGGTATCCTATACCCAGGATGCAACCCTCATCGTGACCACCATGCACCAGATGAAATACCTGCCGGTTATGATCGGCGGGGGTGCCGGCTTCATCTGGCCCGACATCTACAAGTCGCTGGGCGACAAGGTTAACGGCATATTCAGCGTGGGTTCCTGGAGCTGGGATAGCAAGAACATCACCTCCGATCCCCAGAGGGTGGATATCACCAAACGGTACAAAGATAAGTTCGGCACCTACATGCCGGAGCAGGCGGGTGAGCACTATGCCGCCGTCTGGTTGATCAAGGATGCCCTTGAGGCGGCCGGCTCCGCGGATCCCGCCAAGGTGCGCGATGCCATGGCCAAGCTGAACATCACCACCGGCCCTGCCGCGCTGATGCAGCCAGGAGTGATCAAGTTCGACGAGAACGGGATGAGCACGCAGGTTTCCCCCACCATGATCCAGTGGCAGAAGGGTGAGCCTCGAACGGTGTATCCCGAGAACGTGCAGAACGTGGACGTCGTCTGGCCCATAAAGTAGGACGCTATCCAGGACGGTTGGCTGGGGGACCGGTGAGTTCCCCAGCCCTCGGAATCAACCTCCAGTTCCGTAATCCAAGAAGGCAGGTAATAGGCAGGCATGGACTTCACACCCTTCGCTCAGGCCGTCGCCAATGGGTTGCTGATGGGAGGGCTCTATGCCCTGGTTGCGGTTGGCCTCACCATTATTTTCGGCACCATGAACCTGGTGAACTTCGCGCACGGCGAGTTCGTGATGCTAGGCATGTTCGCGACCTATTGGCTTCACTACTACACGGGCCTCGATCCGCTGATACTGATCGTTGTCGTGGTGCCCCTCATGTTCCTCCTGGGCGCCATCACCCAACGAACGCTGATACAGAGGGTGGTGTCGGAGACCCACGAAACCCAGATCCTTCTAACCCTCGGCATCTCGGTTCTGCTTCAAAACGTGGCCATGCTGTTGTGGGGCCCGGAGCCTCGACTGATTCACACTGCCTACACCTTATCTGCTGTCACCCTGGGGCCTGTCTTCATGCCGCTACCCAGGATGATCGCCTTTGTGGTGGCGATGCTTCTGGCCGCGGTCCTCTGGCTGTTCCTGACCAGGACCGACCTCGGGCGTGCCCTGAGGGCGACCTCGGAGAATCGGGACTGGGCCGTGATGATGGGCATCGACCCGGTCAGGATGTACGTGCTTGCGTTCGGCATCGGCATCGCCCTCGCCGCCGCGGCAGGCACCCTGATGACTCCATTCTTCAATACCTATCCGAGAGCCGGTGTCTTCTTCGGCACCATTGCCTTTGTCGTTGTGGTGCTGGGTGGAATGGGCAACATCCTCGGAGCTGTTCTGGGGGCGCTGGTTATCGGGGTCACCGAGTCGCTGACCGGACAGTTTGTGGCCCTGGACCTATCCATGTTCGGTGTGTTCGTCATCTTCTTGTTGGTCTTGATCTTCAGACCCACCGGCATTATCGGCGGAGGTCGACTCTACTGATGGATGCCAAGAGTCTATCCGCGAACAAGAAGAGACTGGCCCTGCTTTCGCCAGGCAATGCCCTTCCTTTTCTGTTGCTGCTGGTGGTCCTGGCCCTGCCGTTCGGCATCCACGACGACTACTTCCTGCGGCTCGCGACCAACATCTTCTATTTCGGTGCTCTCGGCTGCGCCTGGAACCTGATCGGCGGTTTTGGGGGCCAGCTGTCGCTGGCACACGCTGCCCTCTTTGCGCTCGGGGCTTACCCCACGGGGTTGCTGATGATCAACCTGGGGGTGACTCCACTGCTTGGGGGGCTGGTGGGTATCGGGGCGGCGGTGTTGGGGGCCCTCATCATCGGGTACCCAACCTTCAGGCTGAGGGGACCATACTTCGCCCTGGGTACCCTGGCATTCAACGAGATCACTCGCATCCTGCTGCTCTACTTTCGGGACTACACTCGAGGAGCGCTGGGGTTGATTGTACCGTTCAAAGGCGACAATCCGTTGAACCTGCAGTTCGCCACAGCTCAACCGTACTATTACATCGGCCTGGCGATCCTGCTGCTGGCCGTGTACGCCGGCTACCGGTTCTCCAGATCCAAGATGGGCTACTATCTGGCGGCCATTCGAGGTGACCAGGATGCCGCCGAGTCGATCGGCATCGATCTGACCGCCACAAAACTGAAGGCCCTTGCGCTCAGCGCTGCCATCACCGGTCTCGTGGGCGTTTTCTACACCGTCTACATCGCCTACATCGATCCCGAGAGTGTCTCCAGCATAGACCTCTCCGTGAAGATCGTGTTGATCGCCATCATCGGCGGCATGGGGACCGTGTGGGGGCCGGTTCTGGGCGCCGCTATCCTGATCCCCGTCACCGAGATCAGCAACGCCCTGTTCGGCAGCGGCAGGGCTGGCGGCTCCCTGATCCTTTACGCGATCCTGCTGATCGTCATCGTGCTGTTCAGCCCTCGCGGCCTGATCCGCTGGCTGGAGAGACCCTACCGAGCGCTGCTGGCCCGCGTCGGCGGAAAGGGGTGAGGCCATCATGTTGCTGAGTCTGGATGGAGTGACCAAACGGTTCGGTGGCCTCACCGCCGTGAACAACGTCGGCTTCCAGCTACAGAAAGGGGAGATCCTGGGGTTGATAGGCCCCAATGGGGCGGGCAAGAGCACGCTGATAAACCTGATCACCAACTACTACCGAGCCGATAGTGGTCGGGTTATGTTGGAGGAGCGCAACCTGGTGGGACTGAAGCCCAATCAGGTCGCGGCCATGGGTGTGGTGCGTACCTTCCAATCCTCCAAACCGTTCCTTGAGATACCGACCCTGGACAATGTGATGATCGGGGCCTTTCTCCGGACCAACGACCCGGACGAAGCGCGAGCGATGGCCTGGGAGGCGTTGGAACTGGTGCATCTGGCTTCATTCGCGCGGGTGCCAGCCAAGAGCCTCACAGTGCAGAACCGGAAGAGGCTGGAGCTGGCTCGCGCACTGGCCACCAGGCCGAAGCTGTTGATGCTGGACGAGGTTATGGCGGGACTGAACCCCAGAGAGATCGATGATGCCATAGATATTTTGCGTCGGCTGAGGGAGACCGGGCTGACCATGCTGGTGATCGAGCACGTGATGCGGGCAACCATGAACATCTCCGACCGGATCGTGGTGCTGGACCACGGGGAGAAGATCGCGGAGGGAACCCCCGCCGAGGTGTCGGCCAACCAGAAGGTGATAGAAGCCTATCTTGGGCGGGGGTACCGCCATGCTTGAGATAACTGGGATCAATGCGGGCTACGGCGATGTGCAGGTGCTGTACGACCTGTCATTGCAGGTGGGTGAAGGAGAGATAGTGGCGCTGCTAGGGGCCAACGGTGCCGGCAAGACCACCACCCTCTGGACCATCTCCGGGTTGCTGAAACCGACTTCAGGGCAAATCCGGTTTGAGAACCGAGATCTGATGAGCATGCCGGCCCATCACCTGCCCGATCTGGGGATCGCCCATGTCCCCCAGGGTCGCGGCGTCTTCCAGACGCTGAACGTTCTGGATAACCTGCTGGTCGGTGCCTATTCCCGACGGGCGAAGGCCGGTAGGAAGGAAGCCCTGGAGATGGTGTTCGGACTGTTCCCGAGGTTGCATGAGCGACAGAAGCAGGAGGCCAGAACCCTCTCCGGCGGTGAGCAGCAGATGCTGGCTATCGGTCGTGCACTGATGCTGAGACCCAGACTGCTGATGCTGGACGAGCCCTCCCTGGGTTTGGCCCCGGTGGTGGTGGAGACCGTTTTCGAGAAGATCGCCGAGATCGGTCGAACCGGGGTGGCGATCCTGTTGGTGGAGCAGAACCTGACGCAGGCTCTATCCATCGCCCATCGAGGCTATGTGTTGGAAACGGGGAGGATAACGATCCAGGGGAGCACGGTCGAGCTTATGGGCAATGAGTATGTCAAAGAGGCCTACATCGGACTATAATGCCACTCTCCCTTAACCCCTTCGATGGCTGAGAACGGGCGGGGATCGCCTTGCCGGACCGATGGGTGGGCGCGATCCCACCCCAATCCCCTGCTGTAGGAGAGTGGACTTGGATACCAACTTCTTCCTGGGCTATGAGCGTCCCGACGGTCGGTTCGGGGTGCGGAACCATCTGGCCGTCCTGTCTTCGGTGGGTTGTGTCAACGAAGTTACCCGACGCATAGCCCAGGAGGTGGGTGGCTCGCCGGTAATGCACGGTCAGGGGTGTGGGCAACTTCCATCGGACCTGGCTCAGGTGCGTCGAGTCCTGGCCGGGATAGCGGCGAACCCCAATGTGGGTGCGGTGCTGGTGGTGGGTTTGGGGTGCGAAGGTGTGCCTCCCCGGGAGTTGGCTTCGGACATCGCCAATCTGGGGAAACCGGTGGAGGTGGTGGTTCTGCAGGAGGCCGGAGGGTACAGTCGAGTGGTTGCCCAGGGGATTGAGCTCGGCCGCAAGTTGAAGGCCTCAATGCAGAGCCAGCAGCGGCGGCGAGTGGGTGCCTCGCAACTTACGGTGGGGATCAAGTGCGGCGCTTCCGATGCCACCTCTGGGATGGTGGCCAACCCTGTCACCGGCCTGGCAGCCGACACGTTGATCGCGGCCGGTGGTAGCTCTATCTTCTGCGAGACCACGGAGTTGATCGGTGCCGAGCATCTCCTTGCCGGTAGGGCCGTCAACACAGAGGTTGGGGATCGGCTGTGCGAGACGGTCCATCGGCTGGAGCGGGAGGTAGGGCGTTATGGCATGGACATGCGGGGCGGACAGCCCTCGCCGGGCAACATGGCAGGGGGCATCAGTACCATCGAAGAGAAGTCACTCGGGGCAGTGTGCAAGGCAGGGGCATCGACCCTCCAGAACGTGGTCGAGTACGGCGAGCAGCCCCACGGCAGCGGGCTATTCTTCATGGATTCGCCTGGGCGGGAGCTGGAGGTTTTCGCCGGACTGGTTTCGGCGGGGGCCCAGCTGCTGCTGTTCACCACCGGTCGCGGTGCCCCTCAGGGGTTTCCGGTGGCTCCGGTAGTAAAGATCTCGGCCAACGCCACCACCTGTGCTTTCCTGGGCGAACACATCGACCTGGACATCAGCGCTGCCATGGCCCGCGTTCAGAGCCTGGAGGAGGCAGCGGCCTCCGTTTACCGAAAGCTGTTGGACGTGGCCTCCGGCGAGCCGACCAAGGCTGAGATCCTCGGCTACACCGAGAGCATGAACATCTTCGTTCGCGGCCCGATCATCTAGTAGACTTGGAATCTGAACGGGTCCAGGTCGCAGAGCCTGGCGTGGGGCGAACGCGAGCGAGCGCAGCGTTCGCGGGTGTCCCCAAGATTCCCCCCTGGTTACTTCATCATTGAAAAAGAAGAACCTGGCACAGGCTACCGACCGAAGGGAGGAAGACCGTGCGAATCACGAACGTCGAGCCAATCGTCTTGATGGCTCCCGTCAAGGAACCATGGCGTATCGGCACCGCCGTTTTCACCAGCATGAACTCGGTCCTGGTTCGGGTGGATACCGACGAGGGGATCAGTGGCTACGGGGAATGCATGGTGCGATTTGCCCCGGAGGCGGCCGCTGCCATCGTCGAGAAGATCCTGAAGCCGGTTGCGGTTGGACAGGATCCTTTCCACGTGGAGTTGATCTGGGACCGAATGTATCGGGTGATGCGGGGTCGTGGTCACTCCAAAGGGTTCGTACTTGAGTCTATGAGCGGGGTGGATATCGCCCTTTGGGACCTGATGGGGAAGGCTCTGGGGCAGCCGGTCCACCGTATCCTGGGTAGTTATGGCCGTGGTTACCTGCAGGTCTACGCCTCCTCCTTGCTCTTCAAGCCGACTGAATTGCTCGTGCGGGAGGCAGAGGAGTTGGCAGCGCAGGGCTATGGGGCGGTGAAGCTGAAGATCGGCCAGGGCATCGAGACCGACCTGCGGAACGTCGATGGGATCAGGTGGGCTCTCGGGGAAAGCGTGAAGCTGATGGTCGATGCTAACTGCGCCTATGATACGCTCGAAGCGTTGGAGTTGGGTCGACGACTGGAGTCATCGGGTGTGTACTGGTTTGAAGAGCCTGTGGCACCGGAGAATCTGGAGGGATACTCCAAGTTGGCCCATGCTCTGGACATGCCCATAGCAGGGGGCGAATCGGAGTTTACCCACTGGGCCTTCAAGGAGTTGTTGACGAGGGAGGCCATCGATATCGTCCAGCCGGACCTTGGTCGCTGTGGCGGCTTCACCGAGGCCAGGAAGATAGCGGCTCTGGCCAGCGCCTTCGACGTTCCGGTGGCCCCCCACACCGGGGCATCCTCAGCCGTAGAGGTCGCGGCCGCGATCCAGTGGGCGGCTGCTTTGCCCAACCTGCTGACCTTCGAGTGGATGTATCCACCCAACCCTCTGCGGGAGGAGTTGCTGGTGGAACCGCTTCCGCCGATGCGGGATGGACAGATCGAGGTACCGCAGAAGCCAGGGCTGGGGATCGAGATCGACGAGAAGGCGCTACTCCGCTTCCGAGCTGGCTAGGGTCCTGACCTTAGCTCGCGACGAGCTTGGTGGGACGGGCGAGCTGCCCGTAGGAGAGCTCGCCCGTCTGCTCCGCCTCCAGCAGCTCCAGGAAGAGGGCGAGCAGCCCCGGGTCCAGCCGTCGACCACCCATGGTGCGCAACTGCTCCACCGCCTTTGGATCGTAGACGAGGGTGGCCTCGCCGTTGGCCATGCAGAGGATGTCGTAGCTGTCTGCCACGGCGATGATCCTGGCCCCCAGGGGGATCTCTTCCCCTGTATGCTCCTTAGATACGCGGGAACCATCGTACCAGTCGTGATGGTACCGGATGGAATCCTCGGTGCCCTCGAAGGCGGGGATCTCCCGAGCGATCATCGCGCCCATCTGTGCGTGCTGCCGTATGTTGTAGAACTGGTACTCCGTCGGCTCCTTGTCGGGTGGCAAGATCGTTGAGTTGTCCTCCTGGCCGAGCTTTCCGATGTCGTGGATCAGAGCGGCCCGATGCAGCACTTCTGCCTCGACCACACTGAACTTGAGCTGCTTGGCCATCTTGGATACATGCCCGGCCACCCGTTGAGAGTGCTGGAAGGTGAAGGGGTTGCTGCGGTCCAGCACCTCGGCGATGATCGCTGTTGCCTTGATCACCTGCTCCTGTTTCATCCGATTGACGCTGAGCAGCTGGTAGACCGCAACGGCCGGCAGAAACAGCAACAGCGCGTACTGTGATCCCTGGTGCCAGCTTGTCGCTCCCAGCACCGCCAGGAGCGTCAGCAGGATGCAGGGTATGTATACCTCTCGCCAATTGGCAACGTAGTTCCTTGCGAAGGGCTCGCCGTTCCGAGCTGTAGCCAAGACCGTCACCAGGGCGCTCTCCACCAGCCAGTGCCCGCTGCCCGAGACGAACATGGCGCCAGCGTTTCGCCAGCTGTCCAGGGGGAGGGCTGTTGTGTCCGCCATGCCGTTGTAAAGGGCGGCAGCGAGACCGATGCTGAGGACCCCCGTAGCCGTGTTGAAAAGGATGTTCCAGAGACGACGGTGGGTGGCGAGGCCGGAAGCTACGAACACGACCGCGGTGAGAAGGCAGGCTATGGAGGGAGTGGACAGAAATACCGCCATCAGCAGGATCCCACCGGTTAGGTCGATCCTGAGGTGCCTGTAGGCCTGAGGCAGAGGGTGCATCCCCGCGAGGACCCCGAACACCGAGAGGGTGACGAAGAGGATCAACTCCGGTTTTTCGATGCGTTGCGGGAGGGTGATGAAGAGGACGACGGCGCCGGCCGCAATCACAAGCAATATGTAGACCTGGATGGGCCGTGGGAAGCGTCTCATCTGGTCGTCTCTCGGTTCGGTTTACAGCCGTACAACAGAAAATGGCCTCTGGCGGTGTTCTCCATTCGACCAGAGGCTGTGGTCTTGACACAACAAAAAACAGTACCACCATCCGGGCGCAGAGCGCTTCGCGGTGTAGTGCCCCGACCAAATTGATTTCGATCGGTAGGGCGGGGGTTTATCCTCCGCCGCGGCGCGTCCGATGGACCGGACGGCGGGGTACACGTGACGCGAGCGAGCGCAGCGTCACGCCCGCCCTACGCTTCAAAACCAGTGTGGTCGTGTACTAGCAGTAGGAGCTCGAGACGAAGCACGGCTGAACCGACGAGCCCTTCACCGGCTTCCCTACCTTGGTTGGCGGGGTCGGGTGGCTGTCTTCCCATCCCCAACTCGCCAGTGCCACGCCCGTGGACATCATCAATAGGGTTGCCATTACCAGCGTCATAACCAGGATCAGAGCAGTCCTTCTCATCTTGCGCCTCCTCGCTCATGCTCTCGCGGCCCTTGCGGACCGAAAGAAAGGCTGCGGGCCCGATGTGGAGGACAACCCGGTATCCCGGGAGCCGCTGGAAAGCTGCTCTCCTTGGCAACCTGGCAATCCTCCTGACGCCGGAACGGCCGGTGCGGACCCATGGCTTTGCGCCCCCACCTTTCGATGGGTTTGCCTTTGTCAAACGGAGATTCGCTGACGACAAATCTACCGAGCGTCAGTCTAGGCCATAGCAACTTCTAGTAAATAGCCAAAAAGTACTATTCGAGGTACCCGAGCCTGGAGAAGGTCACAGGAGGCAGCTGTCAAGGTCGCGGTGCTGTCCAGCACCGGCCGACTCCCCACGCTGTCGATGCTCTAACAGTGTGTATGGTATAACCCTGGGGATCACCCAACGGCGCGTGCCGGAGGTAGGCGCGACCGGCCGGTCGCCCCTTGTGGTTTTCGGCGACGGTCTCTACCTAGCTTACTGGTGAGCCTCTTCGGAAACGGCCGCGAGAAACCTGTGAAGAATGGCGAGGCCGTCCAGGACGGTCTGGCGCTCTTTCTCTGTCGCCGCCTCCAGGGCGATCGCCAACGGACTCGACCGCCCCCTTGGCCCCATCTGCTCCAGATAGGACTTGACGGCATCCGTCAGCACGCCGCGAGTGTAACGTCGGTCCGAGCTATCCACGAAGCGGCGTACGAGCTGCTTCCGTTCCAGCCGTTCGACCAGACTCGATACTGTGCTCTGAGCCAGCCCCATGCGCTCGCTGAGCTCCCGGATGGTCATTCCATCTCGGTTCTCCCGCAGCGATTCCGCCAGCATCGTCATTGCCTGCAGCTGGGGCGCAGTGAGACCCACCTCACGCTCATCCGCAACGAAAGCTCGCAGAACCATTCTCCGGATTTGCCGTAGATGCTGATCGATGATCTCCGCATCACGACGCAATTCATCGCCTGGTTCTTCCAACCTGTCCTCGTTCTTCATGGCGACAAAGGATCGACGCTTTCTGATCTTGGGTTCGATGCTGAACCCCCTCTTTTCACGAGTGGCTCCTCCTGAGGAGCTGTAGCCCGGGGACCAACCGGGGCACACGCTGCTGGTACTGTCTGTACTGTTCGCCAAAGGTCTCCGACAGCAGTCTCTCTTCCGGGGGTACCTTGGCAACAAGCATGGAGACTCCGATCAGCGACAAGAGCACCCAAGCCCCAAGCCCATTCATGAGCATGGAGCCCAGGATCATGCCGATTATCCCGGTATATATGGGATGCCTGGTGATCCGGTAGGGGCCATCAACGCGCAGCTGGTGGCCTACCTTCACTTCCGGCGCGTGGGACCACATTGTTCCGAGAGCGAAACGAGCCCAGAGTGTCAGCCCAGTCGACAGGGCAAGACAGATTACGCCGGGGATCGCGATCCAGAGGGGTGTAGAGCCCACGGAGCGGAGCGGCTGAAATGGAGCGTACCAGCCGATCAGGACGATCAGGGCCAGTACAACCACCCAGACGGGCCGAAGGCTCGATCTTCTCTCCACCCTGGGCGCCTTCCAGAGATTGTAGATCCAACCGAGCCCCCAGACCACGAGAAACAGGCCCCAGCAGAGCGCGAAGACCGTCAAGTCGACCGAGTACATCGAGGCATCCCCCTTCCAGCAATATTGCATCGCATACGATAGATCGTATGCGATGCAATACTAGCGGGAGACGACATGGGTGTCAATAGATCTTACCCTCGCAAGTTGCAGGTCGTCCCAGGGAGCGGAAGTTGGTCTTCCAACTTCCGTTCCGCCAACTGCTCGTGGGGGTGCAAACTAAGGATTCCGGTGCTGCTCGCGGCCTGGCCTGGCGTCGACGAGGACGCCGACGAGCAGTGCGCCGACGAGGAGGATCGCTCATCCCCAGGTTGTGGCCGAGGCGTATCCATAGACAGTGGCCGCCCCAGAGCCTGCCATTTCTGGATGGGAAGCAAGGTAGTGCGGCGACACAATGGTTCTGACCAGTGTCATCCTGAGTACCTCAGGGTTCCGGGAACCCTGTGCGAAGCACAGAAACTTGTCTGCTGCCGACTTGCCCTGTAAGCTCGGTTGTGCGCAACCGGGCAGCCAAGACCGA
>DAHXJB010000016.1:0-3755 GCA_027372455.1 Chloroflexota bacterium
TGGTCACCGGCAAAGGCGACAAGGAGAGGGTCGTCTTCTTCAGCGAGGAGGCCCTGGCCGCCATTCGCGAGTACCTGGCAGCCCGCGCCGACCGCTACTCCCCCCTCTTCATCCGCCACGATGCTCGCCGCGGCAAGCCTACCCAGGGTGGCCAAAACCTGCGGCTCACCCCGTTCTCCGTATGGCGTGTCGTCAAGCAGTACGCCGCCCTGGCCGGTGTGGAGCTCTCCACACACGACTTCCGTCACGCCAAGGCCAGCGTCATGCTGAACCGAGGCGCGAAACTCTCCGAGGTCCAGGACATCCTTGGCCACGCCTCTCCCGAGACCACAAAGAAGATCTACGCCCATTACGAGACGTCTCACCTCCGGAGCGCTTTCGACCGCTACAGCGCAACCGCGGAGGAGTTGGTCGCCGAGATGGAGCGTTCGAGCGACTCCTCTCTCAACTCCTCGACCGTACGCCCGGAAACCACAGAGTGAGCCTCGGCCACCAGATCCCTGTTGGGCTCCGCGAAGAGATCGTCGCGCTTGATGAGCAACCACTTCTGCTCGCTACCCTCCTGTCTAGCCAACAACCACGAGCCAGCTAGCTTGTACCCCCAGAAGAACAGCGACAAGCTCCCCTTTCCCAAGCCGCGTTCCACCAGCGCCTCGGCCACCCGTCGATCCCCGAAGAAGAAACTGCTGTCTTCGTCAGGGGAGTAGACGCCCGTGTCCCACACAATCACCTCCCCAGTCCCGTGCCCGCCCGGCGGACCAGGAAGGGTGCCCTCGAGGTGCGCACAGTCCAGAGGATGATCACCCGACATCAGGGCAAGCCTCGCCTCCTTCGGGTCCGAGGAGGGCCCGAGCGGTATCGTCCACGACTTCAGAACACCACCAACTTCCAACCGAAGGTCGTAGTGAACCAGGCGACCAGCATGCTTTTGGACAACAAATCGAAGTGGTTCCATCCTCTCCCGCGCCCCGATCGGACGGGATCTCCGTGCCAGCTCGAAGTCTCGCTTCCTGAGATGCTCGTGCCACACTGAGTTCATGAGACCCTCCTCGCTCCCCGCGGCCCCGGGAGGCAGCCGCTCGCCCCCGTCGCAGCCCGCCCCGCCCACGAAACCCCACCAACCGAACCGTTGGCCAACCGGTATTGACCAGCGTAGCAAGAACTGCGCCACCTCTGGCATCATGATTACTTCAAAGGCGTAAACGTGTTGCCGGCCTGTAATCGGGGCTTCCACGACGCTCGCGGACCGGCTGTTGGGGCTGTTTACGCGGCGTAAACAGCCCCAACGCGATTCTCGACACGGGCGCTTACGCGGCGTCAACAAGTCTCGCCGGCGGATTGCCTTCGAGCTTTACCGATTGACATCACGCCGTGGAGTAGTGCACATTATCCTCCGGGTCTTCCTCAATCGATGCACAGGTGGGCAGCGATTTCGAAGGGGAGGTGCTTCGCGGATGGCTTCCTTCGCGGAACTGCTGAAGAGCTACCGGGAGCAGGTCCGAATGTCTCAAAGGAGTCTGGCTCGGACCTCTCACATCAACCCGGCGATCATCAGCCGCCTCGAAAGCGGGGATCGCCTGCCTTCTGGTCCGGCTCAAGTGCTCGCCATCACTCAGGCCTTGGCTCTTGACGAGCCGCGAGCGAACCGCCTGCTGGCCAGCGCGGGCTATTGGCCGAAGGCAATCCTGGAGCTGGGTCCACAGGATGAGACCTTGCTGGCCATCGCGGGGGTGCTTACCGATGGGGTGCTAAGCGCCGACGTGAGGAACCGTTTTCGACAGGTAGTGCAGCTGCTAGCTGACCAATGGAGGGCCCGGGGCGAATGAGGGTGTACGATGTGACCCTACCCCTGTCTGCCCGGCTCCCGTCCTGGCCGGACGATCCAGCCTTCAGTCGACAGGTCGTGTCCTCGCATGCGGCAGGCGATGAGGTGGAGGTCTCGGCCATAGGTTTGGGAAGCCACACCGGAACGCACATCGACGCACCTCGCCACCTGTTTCCGAACGGGAGAACCATCGACCAACTCCCCTTCGATTCGTTGATGGGCGAAGCGTGGGTCTGCCGGTTGAACCCGGGGCTGACCGCGGTCACCGCGCAAGCCCTGGAGTCGGCAGAAATACCCAAGGAGGTCCGACGGTTGCTGCTGGCAACTGGAAACGGACTGCTGTGGAATGGCAACGACTGGTCCTTCAGCAGCCAGTTCGTGGCTTTGAGCAAGGATGCCGCCGAGTGGGTAGTGGCTCGGGGTATCAACCTCTTGGGGATCGATTACCTCTCCGTGGACACCTTCGACTCTCCGGGCCTGCCGGCTCACCGAACTCTGCTATCTCACGACGTGGTGGTCGTCGAGGGCCTCGATATGCGGGACGTGCCGGCAGGCCCCTATCGCTTGTGCTGCCTCCCATTGAGGCTGGAGGGTGCGGATGGCGCCCCAGCTCGGGTGGTACTGATTGATACTTCCTGACCGGTTGCCCTTATGCTTTAGCTGGCCACACAGCCCGCAGGACCAGGTAGCCACCCAGCAGAATGAGGAGCAATGGCCAGAGCAGGCCCAACAACGGGCTGCCTGAAACCAGGACGAAGACGCCGATGAGGGTCAGCAGCAGGGCGGGGACCAGGGCCCAGTTCATCGGGCGCGGAGTCCTCGCCAGCAGATAGACCAGGCCGAATGTGATACCCAGCCCGATGAAGAAGACCGCGCCGGCAACGTGCCCTGTCAGGGTCTTCGGGAGTCCGGCCACGATCGCTAGAGTCACCAGCACCCCGCCTGGAATGATTGCCCACCAATGCCTGCGTCGAACCAGATACGCCAGCCAGAAACCGAGCCCAAGATCCCCCAAGACGATGGAACCGCCCCACGCCCCTGATATCCTCGGAGCCGTGGTGTTAAGGAAGATCAAGGCACCAATCGCGATGAAGGCTAGAGCCGGAATCGGGGCCCACCACTGGTCGGGTTTCTCCAGGAAGTAGCCCAGGAAGGCCAACCCGCTGGCCAGAAGGATGACGGACCATACGAGGTCCCACGGGGCGAACAGAACATCCAGATTCTGCAGGAGCAGAAGCAGGCCGCCGACAACAAACAGCCCACCCAACAGCCCACGCCCTTCGATTCGCGACATCGATTCAACCTCCCTGCGATGCTTCCCTGAATACTTAGACCATGGCGCCTTCGTCTGAGTTTCGCGCTGCCGCCTGCCACGTCTGAGGGGCACAGATTCCTTTTGCCGGCCTTCGCTGTAGACAAGTAGGCTCACTGGTGATATATTGCCCCCATGGAGCAAGAGGGTCACGCTGCAAGACCGGAAAGCAGGAGACTTGAGGCAGGACCCATTGGTCAACATGGGCGTCGACCAGCGAAGCAAGCCTGAGATGGCTGGCACAAGCCGAACCGGTCTGTACTCGTATATTTGGGGCGAGGGCGGCCGGCTTTTTTGTGTCGCCAAGTCACCTGTCGACTGCTTTCTCGAAGGCAGCATGGGGTCGATCAAGTGCGGCGCCATTGAGGGGTGGCGCTGCATTACACGGTTGGGAGGTTGCGAATGGAGCCTCAAGTGGCCAAGGTGATGTCGGAGCCGACAGCGTTCGACATGGCTCTGGAGCAGTTCAATGCCGCGGCAGACAAGCTGAACCTCGATCCCGGCATGCGCCAGATCCTGAGCAGCTGCAAGCGCGAGTTGTCGGTCCACTTCCCCGTTCGAATGGACGACGGGACCGTCCAGGTTTTCACCGGTTATCGGATCGAGCACAACTTCGCG
>DAHXJB010000030.1:0-3783 GCA_027372455.1 Chloroflexota bacterium
TTCTGCCCTACCGACATTACCTGATCCTCCAAGAGTATCTGCACCTCTCTTACGCAGGGTTCGTTCCCGAATTATACCCCCCCACCCGGCTACTCGCCATGCCGCTAACTTACGCCCGCAAAGCCTCGCTCCGCGAGATACATCATCAGGACCGCGTAGTACCACTCCGACCCGAGCGGTTTGGCGAGTTGGGTCGCGTAGACGGCAAGGGCAACCGGGTACCCCACGATGGCGAATGGGTTTCCGTGGATGAGGTGCCAGGTCGAACTACGAAACAGGTTGGTCGCGTCCGTGCGGCTGGGGATGGCCTGCAGCCCAACCGACACACCCAGCCAGGTCATCAGGACGGCCAGTCCGAAACCGAGCAAGTCCTCGGCACGAGACCATTGTCGAAGGGCAAGGTTAAGCAGCACGACAGAAGCGGCGGAGTTGAGAAAGAATGGACCAGCCACGATCGCGAAGATCTGGCGATAGAGGCTGGGCTCCTCGTGGACCACATATCCTGCCGGATTCCCCATCCGAAAGTACACGACCTTGTGCACCTTCACCCCTGAAAGGAGGCAGAGGATGTGGTGCGAGAATTCGTGCAGGATGACACCCGGCGCAAGCAGCGCGACCCGCGGGTAGAGCATTGGGTTCATTCCTCAGCGGTGACAGGGCGCGTGATCGGCCGCAGACTCTTCTTGACATAAGATACCAACAGATCGGCCACGCCGGCGGCGTCCTCCAGACCGAACTGGGGAACCTTCACGGGACGCGGCCCGTCGGCTACCACTGCCAACAACTCCTCCACGCCGCACAAAAGCTCACCGTTTGCTACAACCTTGCGCGAGACCTCGATCTTCTTCTTGTCGCCGGACTTATATCCCTCTGTCAGGACCAGATCCACACTGTCGCCCACCAGGTCGGCAAGATCATCCAGGGCCAACTCCTGGTCGAGGCCGGCGCGGATAAGCGCCATTTGATGAGGGGAGGATATCATCACGGCGTCGGCCCCTGCCTGGCGAAGGCGCCAAGTATCTTTGCCGGGTCGATCCATCTCAAATCCGTGTGAGTCGTGCTTCACGACGGCGATACGAAGCCCTCGCGCCTTCAGGGCGGGTATCAGCTTCTCAAGAAAGGTGGTCTTTCCAGAATCCGAACGGCCGACGACCGACACGATGGGCGGCATGCTTGCCTCCTTGGCTGAGTGGGTTGCTACTTTCGGGATGCCAGTGCCCTGGCCTTTTCCAGATCCGCCGGATTGTTGACGTTGAAGAAGGAGCGAAACTCCGGATCAATTTCGCGGATCTCCGTCTCACGGACTATGCGCACCCTCAACTCGGGATAGAAATCAATGATCTTCAGTTGTTGCCGGAGAATCGCCTCCTCCATTTCAGGGAGACAGGATCTCCGATAGGCCGCGTGCAGCGCTTCCAGGTGACCGCGCACCATCGGAACCGCGACATCGTACCCATCTGAGAGCAGAGCTATCCGCTCCAGAAGCGGGGTGGACAGGAAGGGCATGTCACAACCTACCACCAACGCCAGGTCGTTGCGGGCGGCCATCAGGCCGGTATAGATCCCCACGAGGGTGCTATGCTCCATGGCATCTGGGACCACTTCGGTACCGACCGGTGGGTTCTCGGCCGCCAGGTGGCCCACCAGGACTATCTGATCGGCCAGCGGCCGCAGGGCGGCAACTACTCGGTCCAGTATCGAGACCGCACCGACCTCAAGTTGGGCCTTGTTGACCCCGCCCAGTCTGGTAGCTCGCCCACCCGCCAACACTATCGCGCTGCAGCGTTCCATCGTTCGACCCGAAAATGCGAGACTGGATCGAGTGCGGTCGATCCAGTCCAAGATACCGGCATCGCGCAGGTCAGGGAGCTACTTTTCTTCTTTCTCGATCGGCTTCGCCGAACCAGCGTCAGCCTCGTCAGAAGCCTTGCGAAACTCCCGGATTCCTTTCCCGAGGGCGCCGCCGACCTCGGGCAGCTTTCCGGCGCCGAACACTATGATCACGATACCGAGAACCAGAGCCAACTCCCATGGACCAAAAGGCATGGCACACCTCCCCTCTGAGGATGCACTGAACCACCCACGAAAACGCCAAGAGGGCTCTACTCCAGCCCATTGAAGGATATTCTCAACGTCCCCGCTTGTCAACGAGTGCCAGGCAAGAGGCTTGCTCCCTGCGCCCCTTTCACTCTCGCGGCATCAACGTCAGGAAGGCGATGCAGAGGAACGCGGTCAGCACGGCCGACAGCCAGACGAACCAGCTAGAGACTCCGGTGGTTAACGCCACCCCGAGGATAGTCAAGGTGGCCATCCCGTTATCCACCACTCCGGCCGCTACGATCGCTCTGTTCCGAATGGGATCCTGGTAGGCATACCAGTAGGCGACCCCGAAGGCGATCACCATGGAGCCAAACAGTCGAAGGAAGAGGGGGTCGTCGGGCACGGTGAGGCCAAAGAGCGCCAGGAACCAGGACGGACCGACGAGGGGCGGCAGCCCCCAGAGGAGAAAGCACAGAGCCGCTTTGAGTAGAAGCACCCGCCGCAACCACGCGACCCGTGGGGAGGTCAGAGCAGTCTCCATTCGTCAGTCCTCGCCCTTCTAGCACAGTGATTTCGGGATGTAGGGCTGCCACAGGACTACCTTCTAAAGGCCGACCCCAGTGCCGTCCTGACCGAGGAGAAGGTCATCGACATCACGTTCCGGTTCCGAGAAAAGATCTCGCGAAGGGCCTCCAGAACGGTGTCGATCTGCTCCCTGGTCACCACCAGCGGTGGCTCCAGTCGCACGACGCTGGGATTGTTCAGGGTGTAGGCGGTGATTACGCGGTGGCGGTTCATCAATTCCCCTGCCACCATCGCGCCCAGATACTCCTCCGCGAAGCTGTTCACCAGCTCTCCACCCAGCCGGGCCAGGACGCCCTGCGCCGGTTTCTCGAACTCGATCCCGATGAGAAGGCCGCTCCCCCGGACCTCTCTGATCATCGGATAGCTGCTAGCCATCTCCCGAAGACGGCCGAGAAAGTAATCGCCCAGGATTCTAGCCTTCTCCGCCAGGCCATCACCCACGATTACCTCCAACGCCACGATGCCCGCAGCGGCAGCCCGGCTGTTGCCCCCGAAGGTAGAGGTGTGGAGAAGGGATCGGTTCGGCCCCCCGTAGGCCTCTTTCCAGATCCTCTCGGTGGTGAGGTAAGCCCCGATCGGCATGACCCCACCCCCCAGCGACTTGGCCACACACATTATGTCCGGTACGATCCCATCATGCTCGCAGGCGAACATGGCACCGGTCCGTCCGAAGCCGGTCTGGATCTCGTCCGCGATCAGGAGAGCTCCGTGCCGGGAGCACGACTCCCTCACTCCCCGCAGATATCCTTCGGGAGGCACGATTACTCCACCTTCGCCCTGGACCGGCTCCACGATGAAGGCCGCCACATCGCCGGATTGCAGCTCCCTCTCGAGCGGCTCGAGCTCTCCGTAGGGCACAGCAGCAGTTCCCGGAAGGAGCGGCTCGAAGGGCTCCTGGTACTTCCTGCGCCCGGTTACGGAGAGAGCGCCGAAGCTCTTGCCGTGGAAGGAGCCTTCTGCGTAGAGGAAACGCTTCCTCTTGGTGCGGGCTCGTGCGAGCTTCAACGCTCCCTCGACCGCCTCTGCCCCGCTGTTGCCGAAGAAGGCCATCTGAAGATCGCCGGGCGTCAAAAGGGCCAGGTTGTGGGCCAGAACTGCCGCGAAGGGGCTAAGGGACGCCTGGAGCAGGTTCGGCGCGTCCTTCACTGCGTTGAGGGC
>DAHXJB010000031.1:0-3179 GCA_027372455.1 Chloroflexota bacterium
CCTGGTGAGCGAGTCGACCCGGGCCGTTGGCAACCAACTGGTGAACGTGAACGGCGAGCGGTACATCAACGAGCTGGAGACCCGGGACACCGTGGCCTCCGCCAACATTCGGGAGTGCCAGGAGGGTCGGGGCGTGGAGACGCCCGCCGGGACCGTGGGCGTCTGGCTTGACGCGCCCGTGCTGGATCTGAGATGGGGAAAGGGCTGGTACGAGAAGCGCTTCCCCCACATCTTCCAACGCTTCTACAAGTACGGGATCGACAGCCGGGAGGTTCCCATCCTGGTGTATCCCACCCAGCACTATCAGAACGGCGGCATCCTGGGCAGGGCCGACGCCGGCTGCCAGGGCGTGGAGGGCCTCTACGTCGCGGGCGAGGTGGCCGGTGGCGTCCACGGACGCAATCGCCTCGGCTCCAACTCCCTCGTGGACATCTTCGTCTTCGGGCGGCGCTCCGGGATGAAGGCGGCGGTGGCGGTGAAGGAGGTGGCCCCGGGGCGGCTCACCCTGGAGCACGTGGTCCGATATCAGAAGGAGCTCCAGGATGCGGGTCTCGACAAGGGACTCCCATCACCGGCACTGCTTCCCAACTACGCCGCTTCCGCGGGCAGTGCTGTGAAGGCAAGCCAGCTTCTGGAGAAGGTAAGATGAGCGAAGAGAGGATTCAAGAACTGGTTCCGATTTACGTCGGCGACGTCCGCCACATGGTGCCGCCTCTCTTCACCATCATGCGGGCCATGGAGTACGCAGGGTACACCTTCACCCACGGATGCGGTTGCCGTGGAGGCGTCTGTGGAGCGTGCATCACCGTCTACCGCGTCCCGGATGATCCCGCCCTCAAGACCGGCCTCGCCTGCCAGACGGTCATCACTCCCGGCATGAAGCTCGTGCAGATACCCCACTACCCCGCCAGGAGGGCGGTGTACGACCTCGAGACGACGGAGGCCTCGGCGGAAGGACTTGTGGCCCTGTATCCCGAGCTGGCCCGCTGTCTCGGCTGCAACCGCTGCACCAAGGTGTGCCCCCAGGGGATCGACGTCATGGGCTACGTGTCCGCCGCCCTCCGGGGCGACCTCCAGAAGGCCACCAGGCTCTCCTTCGAGTGCATCATGTGCGGGATGTGCGCGGTCAACTGCCCGGCCGAGATCCCGCAGCACCAGATCGCCATGGCCGCGCGGCGGCTGGAGGGCAGATACCTCCGTCAGCCGGTGCCGACGATGGAGAAGCGGGTCGCCGAGATCAAGTCCGGCGTGTACGATGCCGACCTGGCGGCGCTGAAGGCCCTGGGCAAGGAAGAGCTGGAAATCCGCTGGAAGGAAGCCCAGACGGAAGTTAAGAGGTGGTAGGGAACAGCGAATAGCGAATAGCGAATGGCGAATGGCGAATGGCGAATGGCGAATAGCTGCTAGCTGTTCGATGTTGCCCCACTGTCATGGTGAGCGAAGCGAAGCATCTCTCCGTGGAGACCCTTCGCTTCGCTCCTACGAAAATGAATCCCGGGCCTGCAACAATTACGCTGCATGGGAGACGGGTTCGAGTTGGACTTTGTAGCCGAGGGCTTCGAGACGACGCACAGCCCGGCGCTCGACGGCCACCCGATCCCGCTCGTCGAAGTAGTTCGTTCCCAGGTCAACGTACTCCGTTTGTCGGCCGAGCAGATGGTAAGCAATCACGAGGATGCTATGGCCCACCGCCACAATCGCACGCTTCTTCCCGCGACGGGCTGCCACCTTTCTGAACTGGGCAGGCAGGTAGCCCTCCTTGCACTTTCCAGCTGCCCAAGCGGCTTCCGCCAGGGCGGCTCGCAGCCATGGGCTGCCTTTACGCGCCCGAGCGGGCTGCCGCTTGCCACCACTCTGTTTGTTTCCAGGACACATCCCAGCCCATGCAGCCAACTCCCGATGGCTCCGAAAGCGACTCACCTCGGGTCCTATCTCGGCCAAAATGATCTCGGCCGTTCGCGGCCCCACTCCCGGTATGGTCCGCAGTCGAGCCAGCTCATGGGCGAAAGGGCGCATCTGCTCGGCCACCTCCCGGTCGCACTCTTCGATCTGTCGGTCCAGGTTCCGCAGATGTGTCAGTTGCTGGCCAACTATGAAGCGCAGCGGCCCTTCCAAGCGACCCACCAGCGCCTGTTCCAGGGCAGCTCGCTTCTTCTGCACCCGCCAATGGGCCAGGTCTGCCAAGGCTTCGGGATCCGTCAACCCCTCGGTCAAGGCTTCCAGGATCCGCTGCCCCGAGACCCCGGTGATGTCCGTCAGGACAGCAGCCAGCTTGATGTTGGCGCCTTCCAGGGTCTTCTGCAGCCGGTTCACCTCCCGAGCTCGCTCCCGGATCAGACTCGTTCGGTAGCGGGTCAGTTCCCTCAGTTCCCGTTGCCAGCGATCAGGGATGAAGCTCCCACGAACCAGCCCATGCCTCAGCAGCATGGCGATCCATTCCGCGTCCTTCACGTCCGTCTTCCGTCCAGGCACTCCGTGCAGATGCTCGGCGTTGACCACCAGCAGGGTGAAGCGGCCCTCCAGCACGTTGTACACGGGCTTCCAATAAGCTCCCGTCGCCTCCATGGCCACGTGAGTGCAGCCCTGCTCGGCCAGCCAGTTGGCCAGCGCTTCAAGGCTGCCCGTCATGGTGCTGAAGCTCTTGGTTGCTCGCTCTACCACCCCTGCTGGACCAGAGCGCAGCACGCACGCCACCACCGTCTTCTTATGCACGTCCAGCCCAACACACCGGTGGTGGAGTATCTCCAGGTTGCCAAACGGCTCGTAGGTGGTTCCCATCCCATACCTCCCCTTTGGTTGAGGTCTGGAGAAGGGACACCCCCCTATCAAGATTCTCCTACGCGTGCTCGAAGCAACAGTTACAGGTGCCTGTGGGTGTCCCGGACCATGCTCAGGGGCGGGCTCGCAGCACCAATCGATGCCCGGTCTCGTTCTCCACGACCGAGGCCAAGCCTACCACGAGCACTCTCCCATTTTCATTGTTTCTGGTGGCCCGTTAGGGCCATGGCATGCTCAGGGTGACAATCGGAATTGCCGCGGACTTGGCGGACGCGCCCCTTCGTCCGCTGCTCGGATCGACGCTATTAGATCTTCCACGGTGGTCGCACGATCTATCGCCGTGACCTCGTCGGCGATCCTCTCGGCTCGCTCCTGGGTCATGGTCGTGGTCGCCAGACCGA
>DAHXJB010000051.1:0-2098 GCA_027372455.1 Chloroflexota bacterium
GGGTTCACCGCCTTTGCAGCCTGATAGGCCACCTTCACCAACTGGTAGTACTGCTCCACAGAGCCGTTCCATTGCTCGAGGCCGCTGCTGTTGTTCCAGACGTCAGGCTCGTTCCAGATGATCCAGTCGTTGACGCGGCCGGCATACTGACCCGCCAACCGGCGCATGAACTGGCCCCAGTAGTTATCCGGGGAATCGTAGGGCAGGTCCAGGTTGCGGAAGGCCGCGTTCGGGTCCGGTCCGGCCAACCAGGAGGGGGTTCCCAACACCACGCCCACCACCTGGCGCCCGTCGGCCAGTTCGCGGTCCAGCGCGCTGTCGGGGAACCACAGGTTGCTTTTCCAGTCGGTGGGCCCCTTGGGCTGGAACTGGTCCCACCGGTAGATCGCTCTTTCCCAGGCTACCCCGGCCTGGGTGGCCCGGAAGGGGTTGGTGTACGCCTCGACGGCGCCGAAGCGCACCTCCTTGGGCGGTAAGACGGCGGGCGGGCTATCGGGAGGGGCGCCGGCGAACGTGACAGAGGGGATGGCGGCAGTCAGCAGGAAAAGGATGGTCGGTACAGCGACAGATCGGAAGCTGACCAAGGCGCACTACCTCCGAACAGAGAAGTGCACCGCAACCTGGTGTGCTGCGGCCATGATCGACGCCGTCAAACCCGGAGACAGCCGAAAGCTTGCGACCGCAAACCCGTGGACCGCAAACGTTCGGCGCCATTACAGATTACGCCTTCTTACGAAGATTCTGCAACTTCCCGGATCATCCACTGCGATCGCCCCCCAAGGCTTGGGGCATACGGCTCAACCTACCTCAAGTATGCGGACATTTTCCCTGAGCAGTTAAAGCGGACATTTTCCCTGAGCAGTGACACATACGGCTCAACTGGCTTGACAGGAGGGTGCGCGCGTGCTAGGCTCTTAGCACTCTAACCATGAGAGTGCTAACCGAACAAACGTCCCGGCAAGGGTCGGAGGGAACAAGTCCGGCACTCTCGTGAAGGGCCCGACGTGGAGCTAACGGATCGGCAGCGAGTCATACTCAAGACCGTCGTTGAGGATTACATATTTACCGCGGCACCCGTGCCTTCTGAGAAGCTGGCGGGCCAGCGGTTGAAGGTGAGTTCGGCCACCATTCGCAACGAGATGGTGGAGTTGGAGAACCTTGGCTTGCTCACCCACCCGCACACCTCCGCGGGGCGGATGCCCTCGGACCTCGGTTACCGCTACTACATCGAGCACCTCATGACGGAAAACGGGCTTGCTCCCATGGAGGAACAGACGATCTGGCATCAGTTCCACCAGGTGGAAGCTGAGGTCGACGAGTGGGGCCCACTGGCGGCCTCCATCATGGCCCAGATGGCGCGGTCCGCCGCCCTTGTAACCAAACGCCATTCGTCGAAGGGCAAGGTGAAGAGGGTCGAGCTGGTGTCGATCCAGGAGGACCTGGTGCTGGTCGTGCTGATCCTCCAGTCCGGCGCCCTTCCCCAGCGGATGCTTCACCTGAGCGAATCGAAGACCCGGGACGACCTGTCCAGGATCGCCAACAGGCTGAGCGAGGCCCTCGGGAACATGACGGCGCAGCAGGTGATCCGCCGCGCCGGACGCCTCTCAGGACTCGATCGCGAACTCGCTTTGCTGGTGGCGCGGCTGATCGAACAGAGCGAGCGCTATTGGGATGACGACATCTACTACGAGGGGATACTCTCTTTCTTCAATGAAGCGACTGTTCGGTCAACTGGTCCAGAAGCTGGGCCATGAATCGTACTAGAGAAACGGCTCTCCAGTACTTCATCCGGGTCGGTCCCACGACCCCCACAACGCCTCCGACCTGGCCGGACATCCCGTATCGCTTCAGGACCACGCTGCAGCCCCGCATCCATTCGCTTTCGTTCTCGGCGCCGATCACCACGCGGAGATCGTCGCTCTGGAGAACCCGCGAAAGCAGGGGGGCAAGGTGGGCACCGCGCTGAAGGCTCTCCATCAGGCCGATCAGCCGGTCGGCCCGGCCGAACTCCGGCTCGCTGGATACGAACTCGATCCCCTCGTAGTAGATGTCGTCATCCCAATAGCGCTCGCTCTGTTCGATCAGCCGCGCCACCAGC
>DAHXJB010000320.1:0-5086 GCA_027372455.1 Chloroflexota bacterium
CGCGACGCCGGGGTGACCGCCATGCACGACGCCACCGAGTGCGGGGTATGGGGCGGGTTGTTCGAGATCGCCCAGGCCTCCAAAGTGGGGATGCAGATCGACAAGGAGAAGGTGATCGTGAGGGAGGAGGTGCGGAAGATCTGCGAGATGTTCCAGATCGACCCCTACGCCTCCATAAGTGAGGGCACGCTACTGATCACCTGCCGACCCCACAGGGCTGCCGAGGTCATCCGGGCCCTGGCCGGCAGGGGGATCGAGTCCAGCATTGTGGGCGAGGTAACCCCGGCAGAGAAGGGGATGGTGATCTCCGAGGGGGCGACCTCTCGGCCGCTGGAGCATCCACGGGTAGACCCGTTCTGGAGGGCCTTCGGGGAAGCCGTCGCCACCGGGAAGGCACCACAGGCGAGGACTGAGGACTGAGGACTGAGGGTAGTGCTGCCGGGAGAGCGGGCGTCTCGCCCGCCCCCGGCACCCCCTCTCCCTCTGGGAGATGGTCGGGGTGAGGGCATGGTTCAGGACAGTGGTAACAGTTGTAGCGTCGCCCCTTGTGGGCGACGTGGCTACCCGTCGGGGACAAGCCCCGACGCTACATGCGCCCACTATTACCCTATCTACCCTGCGGTGTGAACCATGCCTCGGGGTGAGCCGCAACGGGAACGGTTGATGCAGGCAATCGAGGGCAGTGAGAGCCTTCCAGGCAGGGAGTCCCTTCGCCAGCAGCCGTAACTCAAGGGAGGTGTATCGTGCTCCAGAGCGTCGAAGAACTGAAAGATGAAATCGTCCGAGCCACCGAGTTGCTGTTCAAAGCCGGGGTCATGCAGCATGGCGGCCACGGCAATCTGTCGGCCCGACTTCCAGGGGACAAGATGGTGTTAACCAGTGGGGGAAACATCCGCGGGTTGACCACGGCTGATCTAGCCGTGGTCACTTTCGACGGCCAGGTAATCTCCGGAAGCATAGAGCCGACCAACGCGGAGATCGTACCGATGCACGCGGCTATCTACCGGACCAGGGGTGACGTCGGGGCTATCATCCACACCCACTCACCCCACGTGACCGCCTTTGCCCTGGCTCATCAGCCGCTGCCTGTCGCCTACGAAGGACTTCTCCGCTTCGGCACGCAGGAACCGATGCCGGTGGCCGAGTGGGCGCCGCGAGGATCGGACGAGTCGGTCGGGAACATCCTCAGGCAGATCGAGCAACACCCGACGGCCCCGGCGGTGCTACTGGCAAACCACGGACTGCTCGCTTTCGGCTCCGATCCGCTCCAGACCGCCCAACTTATCGTGTCCATGGAGGAGGCCGCGGAGTTCACCCTGGGGGCGCGAGACTTGGGAGGAGAGAAGCCCTTCCCCGCGGGCGCCGCGGAGAAAGCGCAAGAGAGGATGCGCCAATTCGAGGCCCGCCGGTAGGTCCAGGCAATTCGGAGGAGGGCAGCGGTCGCCTCTGCCCTCCTCCCCCGGCGGCCATTACCTGCAAGCCAACATGACCTCATCGGGCGCGGCCGCAATGACTTTGAACGCAGCGTTAATAGTATCTCCTTGGCGCAGTATGAGAACGCTCGAATCGATGAAGACCCTAGGCACCCCGCTCTTCCCTGTGGACGTCATGCCGCTCCTCGATGAGCCGGGTGCGCTCCTCGCGTCCGGATTCGATCAACTCCTCCAGAGACAATCCCCGCTCACGCAAGACCTCGCCGATGCGGTCCAGCGCCCTAGCGGCCACGATCTCCTGCGGGGCGATCAGCACACCTTCGGGCGTCTCAACCACAGCAACCAGATCTCCCTTCTTGATATGCAGCCTCCTGCGGATCTCGGCCGGAAGGGTGACCTGACCCTTCTCCTGTACTCGAACCAGCTTCCGCTCCATCATGGTGTGGTGACTCCGAAAGTCATACTTTCCAGATATCATGGAACGTTGACAGTCTCAAGTCAATAGTTCGGGGCGCGCCTACTCCACAGCCGCCATCACCGCGTTCACGATCCCCTTCCTGGCACGGCCGTCCAGCCCGACCCGATTCGTGAGGAAGACGATCACCAGGTCGTACTCCGGGTCGATCCAGAGATAGGTACCGGACATGCCGCCGTGGCCGTAGCCCGTGAGGGAAACGAGCCTTCCCTCCTGGGGCACCACCTTCTCCCACGATAGTCCCCAGTACTCAGGTCCGCCATCGCCGTACCGGCGAACGCCCTGAACGTGCAGCGCGGTCATCACCCTGAGCGCCGCCGGCCCCAGAAGCCTTCCCCGTTGCCCCGTCCCCCCATTAAGAAAACTCTGGCCAAAGGCAACCAGATCCGCAGCGGTGCTGAAGAGACCCCCGCTGGGCATCGCCAGGGCAATAAAGCCATCCATGCCACCGGGCGCATCGGGGAAGTCCTGCACAGGCATCACCCTGGGGCTCTTCTCCGGCTCCGGCTGAAAGCTGGTATCTACCATGCCGGCCGGACCGAAAACCCGCTCCCAGAGGTACTGCTGATAGCTCATGCCGCTCAGCCGATGCAATATCTCTCCCAGGATCCGATAGGAGACGTTGCAGTACTCGAAGTGAGAGCCCGGCGGGAAACGGAGGTGGGTCTGCAGCGCACCCTCCAGGTCGGCCTGAACGGACGGTTGGACCGTGGGGTCGTGCCAGTAGTCGTCGGCCATACCGGAGGTATGCGTGAGGAGGTGCCACACGGTCACTCCCTCCTTCCCGTTCACCCCGAACTCCGGCAGGTAGCGCACCACCGGGTCCTCCACCAGCAGCTTGCCCTCCTCCACCAGCTGCATCACGGCGATCCCCACGATCGGCTTGGTGATCGATGCGATCCAGTAGATCCGGTCGGTGCCGACAACTCCCTCGGGGCCGTATGTCTCGCAGCGAAGGGTCTCCTCGCGGTTGGCCACCGCCAGCAATCCCGTGGGGAGTTCGCCCCGGGAGACCGCCTCCCGCAGCAGGTTGTAGGCCACCTGCAGCCGGCGAGGGCTCAGGTGAGGAGTGGATGGCTCAGGCATGGGATCCTCCTACAGTGATCTGGAGGAATCATGGTCTTTGGCAGAGCCCGGGTCAAGCGGCGACCTGTAAGACCGGGTTCCCACCGGCACTCCAGGAGCATCGCCCACCTGTGCACAAGTGGCCCATCAACTGCCCCCGCTTGGTATTCCTTGACTTTGCCCCTGCCCGGTTGATATCCTCCGATTCAGGGGTGGTTTGCGCCGGCTCCACGGTAGAGCATCCCCCGGCCAAGCACTCAGCACTTAGGACCCGATCAAGCACTCAGCACTCCGGACCCGATGCAGGAGGGACCCACTACGACTAGTCGGCAGCAAGGCAACATCCCCCCAGATACTCATGCCCGGGAAGCCGTGGCAGTAATCGACTTCGGCTCCCAGTACAGCCAGCTGATCGCTCGGCGGGTGCGGGAGTGCAACGTCTACTGCGAGTTGATCCCCTACAACGCCCCGGTCGAGCGATTCGCGGCCCTCAACCCGAGGGGGTACATACTGTCCGGCGGACCAGCTAGCGTCTACCAGGAAGGAGCCCCCCAGCTGCCCTCCCACATTCTGGAGAGTGGCCTGCCTGTCCTTGGGATCTGCTACGGCATGCAGCTGCTGGCCCATCAAATGGGGGGGGAGGTGGCACCGGGAGCACGTCGGGAGTATGGCCACGCCGTAGTGCAGCTGGATAGCCCACCGGCGCCGATCTTCCAGGGGCTTCCGGAGGATTTTCCCGTATGGATGAGCCATGGGGATATCATCACCAAGCTGCCTCCAGGCTTCCGGCCCCTCGCCCACACCGATAACTCTCCCCTGGCCGCGATGGGGAACGACGCGGGACTCGTTGGCCTCCAGTTCCACCCCGAGGTGGTGCACACCCCACTCGGCAAGGAGATCATCAAGAACTTCCTCTACCGGGAGTGCGGCTGCAGCGGTAACTGGACCCCCGGCTCCTACATAACGGAGACGGTTGCTAAGATCCGAGAGCAGGTGGGTGACGGCCGGGTCATCTGCGCCCTCTCCGGCGGCGTCGACTCGACGGTGGCGGCCACGCTGATACATCGAGCTATAGGCGACCGGCTGACCTGCGTCTTCGTCAATAACGGGCTGCTCAGGCTCAACGAGGCCGAAAGCACGCTCGAGGCCTTCCGTCGGCATCTTCAGCTGAACGTCGTGTACGTGGATGCCACCGACCGCTTCCTCTCGGCACTCAGCGGGGTGGTCGACCCGGAGCAGAAGCGGCGGATCATTGGCGCGGAGTTCATTCGAGTTTTCGAGGGAGAAGCTGCCAAACTGGGCAAAATCGACTTCCTGGCCCAGGGCACCCTTTACCCCGATGTCATAGAGAGCACCTCCCATGACACCACGGTGGCTGCCCGGATCAAGTCGCATCACAACGTGGGCGGTCTCCCAGAAAAGATGGACTTCGCCCTGGTGGAGCCGCTCCGCTATCTCTTTAAGGACGAGGTTCGGCGGGTGGGTCTGGAGCTGGGCCTTCCCGAAGCCATGGTGTGGAGGCAACCCTTCCCTGGGCCGGGCCTCGCCGTGCGGATCATAGGGAACATCACCCGAGAGCGGCTGGACACACTCCGGCTGGCCGACGCGGTGGTGAACGAGGAGGTCGCCCGAACCGTCCTGGAACGACCCGTCTGGCAGAGCTTTGCCGTGCTCACCCCGCTGCAGACGGTGGGGGTGATGGGCGATGGGCGCACCTACGCCAACGTCGTGGCGGTTCGGATCGTGAACAGCGACGACGGCATGACGGCGGATTGGGCCAGGGTCCCATACGATCTGCTGGCCTGCATCTCGACGCGGATAGTCAACGAGGTGCCCGGCGTCAATCGGGTGGTGTATGACATCAGCTCCAAGCCCCCCTCCACCATCGAGTGGGAGTAGAGAGGCAATGATGATCATGTCTTTTGGGGACACCCCAAACCCCGCCAGGCGCTGCGCCCTGGACCCACTCAGGAGCTAGAAGATGAGAGTACTTGTGATCGGCAGCGGTGCCAGGGAGCACACAATAGTATGGAAACTGGCCCTCAGCCCCATGGTTGAGGAGCTTTACTGTGCCCCGGGCAATGCCGGCACCGGGCTCATCGCCCACAATGTG
>DAHXJB010000111.1:0-5859 GCA_027372455.1 Chloroflexota bacterium
CAGATTTCCGCACATTATAGCCGAGCCGAGTAGGACGTCCCAAACCGAGTTGCCCCAGGCCGTAGAGACTACCCGATCCAAAGACGGGAACTAAGTGGGAAGAGGTTAGACGCCGAAGATCAGCGTAGCTCCCGATGCTAGAGACCTTCCAGATGAAGTCGCCGAGCGACGCCGACTGAGCGCGCAGGGCGTGCAGCCGGTTCCCCACATCGTCTCCCTGAGCGCCACCGAGAGAGATTTGATCCGAGTAGCTGCCATAGAAGGCAAAGTAGGCCTGGTTCAGCTTTCGGATCATGTATCCCTGGCGTGCCAACTGCTCCCTGGAACTCTCCATGAAGCTCTCCGCCTCATCCACCTTTCCCTGCGCCAGAAGTGCATCGACCTTCGTCCTGATGTCCCTCATCTCCTTTCGGAAGGTATCGTCCCGGGGAGATGCGGCCGGCGGCGGCTCGCCGGGTCGCTGGTAGTACTCGTGGAACACCTCGTCTCCAATCTCCCGGCCAACGATGTCGGCGGCGGTCTCGTTTATGTCCACCATCCTGTTGTCCTCTTCATCGCCGAAGGCGTACTTCCAACCCAACGGCCTCAACGCGAAGAACTGATGAGACCATTCGTGGGCTACCGTACGCAGCGTCCACTGGATATCAGAACTCTCGGGAACCATGCTTGGATAGACCCCTAGTCCGCCTATCGGGATGACGAGGGCTGAGTAGCCCTGTTGATATATCGTATTTTCCAGTTGCTCGGCCTGCGCGAGGGTCATGTCCGGACGAAGAAGCACCGTGGCTATCTCCTGGATCTTGTCGCGTGGTGAAACAACCAAGAGATAGGGAGGTGACTGAAAACGAAATATCACCGGAGGGAAGACGAATTTCGCCCCGTCAATGGAGCGGCCCAAACCGGCCTGGACCAGCGCGCCGACGATCTGCTGCTGGATCGAGCTCTCCACGTGGGGTTTCAGGGCCTCCACGTGCGCTTCCAGCGAGGGCAGCTCCGGTGATGGGGGGGCCGGCTTCTCGCCGGTAGCGATATCCCCTGCGGCTGCTCGACTCAGACTTATGGCACGCCCAACCAGGTCGAAATAGCTCACATCCTCCTGCAAACTGGCTGGTTTGATGCTGGCAGACTCCGCCGCTTTGGCAAGACTGTTCTGCACCATCCAGCCGGGTACAGCTTCCAGGTACGGTGCGGCATCCATCGCAAAACGGTAGGAGGGTGACGAAGGCGTTCCGCCGGAGAGTCCCAACAGAAGGGGCAACACAGCTATCACCGACAGCTTGAACAGGGACTTCTTGCTCACAAAGCGGCTCCACTCTCTCGCGGTTATTTATGCGGAATTGTATGTCGGCAATTCACCCCTCCGCAAACAGCCCTCTTGCACCGGGTGTGGCGCAGGGTTCCGGGAGCGGGGCATGTGTAGGAGCCAGCTCCCGCTGGCGACAGACCTGGTGACGGAGGTTCGGTAGCCTCTCGCCCGCGGTATCGCTGGCAGGAGCCAGCTCCCACGGACCTTCGCCAGGCTTCGCCCGGAAATGTGCGCCGCACCCTCTTCCACCCGCCTGAGATCGGGGTCTGGTGCCCACTGGTAGGGCAGGTAACCAGGCTCATGCGGGCCACCTGACATCGGTACCGAATCTGCTTAGCACTGTCTGTCTGCACGACGAAGTGCAGCCACTACCGGGTGGAAGGCGAGGCAAAGGAGCACTCGCCGTCTCCATCAAACAGCGACGTCACATTGGCCTTGTTCGCGGCAGCATCTCCGCCTGCAATGTCCATCGGCCGCCGTCGGCCTCCCCGTGAAAGCCCAATTCGACCACGCTGCTCCTCCCAATGCGGTTTGGATGGGCCTCATGATAAGTCAGCCTACCCCTCGTCGTCACTGTTACGGTCTGCTAAAATCATTGGCGGCGACAGCAGAGCGCACGAACGCGATCCCAGGGCACGACCCTGCGATTCTTCATTCCGTGGAGGTATTCCGCTTCGCCAAGTCCTGGATAAGGGAGTTGAGACGAATGAGTGATCCAATCAACGATCCGGTGGATGACAGGTTGAGCCGGTCTGTGATGGACGCTCTGTGGCGCTCGGAGCCCATTAGAGCCCGCGATCTGGGAAGTCTCGAGGTGGTTGCCCGAGGCGGCACCGTGCTGTTGCGCGGAGTGGTCGCCAGTGAGGCCCACAAGTATGCAGCCGCTCAACTGGCGAGCGCAGTGCCCGGCGTGGTCAGTGTGACGAATGAACTGCTGACCGACGACAATCTCGAGCGAAGCATCGCCGTCGCGCTTGCTCTAAACAGCGCAACTCGGCAACATAGGATAGCCGTCCGGGTGGCCTCGGGTGTCGCCAGCCTCTACGGCGCTGTGCCGTCCGCCGAGATCGCCGACCGAGCCATGGCCACGGCCGGCACGGTGAACGGGGTTCGCCAGGTCGAAAGCAGGCTTCAAGTAGTGCCTTCCGGCAAGAACGTGGTTCTTGCTTGGCAGAACAGCATCGAAGGGCGGCCGGTTCCGCTGATTCCCGCGTCCGATAGCACAACACGAGCTGAGAGCACCTCCACCCCAGGCCGTGACACAACCCAGGCCACCCCCAGGCCAGCCGGAATGGAGGGTACGGCATGAGGATAGGAGCCCACGTCTCGACCGCGGGTGGTGTCCACACCGCCATCGGTCGAGCCCTCGACATAGGGGCAAACTGCATTCAGATCTTTGCTGGAGCACCTCAACGCTGGGCGACGGCTAACTTCACGGCAGAGGATGTGGCGGCTTTCCGGCGCCTTGCGAACGAGAACGACGTTCGTCCAACTTTCATCCACAGCTCCTACCTCCTGAACTTCGCATCAGCGGATCCGGACCTGAGAGAAAAATCAATCAATTCCCTGCGGGCGGCCCTATCCTGGGCCCAACTGCTGGGAGCAGATGGGGTCATCACTCACCTGGGAAGCAGCAAACAGGCGGACATGCAAGAGGCCGAGAGGATCGTCTGTCAGGCCCTGTCGATCGTGCTTGAGCGGGCACCGGCGGAGCCGATGCTGCTGCTGGAGAGCTGTGCTGGACAGGGCAATACCATCGGTCGGCAGTTTGGTCAGTTGGGCAAGATACTCCGGACTCTCCGCGACCCCAGGGTACAAATCTGTCTCGACACGGCCCACGTCTTCGAGGCCGGTTACGACATCAGTACGCCGGCTGGTCTGGAGCAGACGCTGGGGCAGTTCGATGGTGAGATTGGGATTCCTCACCTGCGCGTCTTCCACGTAAACGACTCCAAGACAGCTCTAGGATCCAACGTGGATCGTCACGAGAACATAGGCCATGGCCTGATAGGAGAGGCGGCCTTCAGCAGGATTCTTCAACATCCGGTTCTGCGCTCCCTACCCTTTGTACTGGAGGTCCCCGGTCTCGACAAGCAGGGGCCGGACAGGCCCAACATCGAGACCATGCGAAGACTTGCGGAGGTAGGCAATGCTTAGTCTGCGATCGCGGGCCCTGGAGCGGCCGTGGGTTATCGGTCATCGTGGGGCATCCGGCGAAGCCCCGGAGAACACATTGCCGGCCTTTCGTCTAGCACTGGAACAGGGCGCGGATCTGATCGAGACAGACGTGCATCTGACAGCCGACGGGGTGCCGGTGATCATTCACGACCACTCGCTGGATCGCACTACCAACGGCCATGGTCTGGTGCGACAACACACCCTGGTCCAACTGAAGGAGCTGGATGCCGGCTCATGGTTTTCCACCGACCACGGCGGAGAACAGATCCTCACCCTGGACGAGATGCTCGACTGGGCCGCGGGCAAGACAGCCATCTCAATCGAGATAAAGAACGGGCCGATCCACTATCCGGAGATCGAGGACCGAGTCATCGATGCCCTCCGGCGCCACGATATGGTGACACAGGCCATAGTAATCTCCTTCGACCATCGAGCCATCCTGCGTCTGAAGCAGCACTGCCCCGAACTTCTGGCCGGCGTTCTGTTCGCCTGCACCCCGGTTTCGGCCTCAGAGCTGGCTCTCCAGGCCGCGGCCGACTGTCTTCTGCCTCACTGGGCAAGTCTAAGTCGAGAGAGGGTGGATGAGGCCCACTCCCGTAACCTGGCCGTGAGCCCATGGGTGATCGACCAGAAGGCGGAGTTCGAGTGGGTAATGGCCCAAGGCGTCGACTCTATCGCCAGCAACTACCCAGGCAGGATCATTTCGTGGATGAACGAGATGGGGATGGGGCCACTGGCAGGGTAAAGCCGAAGCTGCTCCCCTTCCCGGGTATTCCTTCACTCTCCACCCACACCCTCCCGCCGTGTAGCTCAACCAGACCCTTGGTGATCGCCAGCCCCAGTCCGGTCCCCCCGAAGGGACGGCGCGACGAGGAATCCACCTGGTGAAACTTCTCCCAGATCCTCGCCTGATGCTCGAGAGGTATGCCCACGCCGGTGTCGGTCACCATAATGGCGATGCTCTCGAGGCTCTTGTCCGCTTCGGAACGCTCCCCGTGGGCACCATTCACCTGCTCGGGCCTCGCCAACATGCTGACATTGCCCCCATCAGGAGTGAACTTGATGGCGTTGGAGAGCAGGTTCCCCAGAATGCGCTGAAGCTGCTCCTCATCGGCGAGGACGAGAGGCAGGTTCTTCGAGACGGAATGGATCAGGCGAATCTTCTTGGTGGCCGCCAGTACGCTCACCGCCGCGAGGGCCCGTTCGGCAGCCGCGTGCAGGTCCACCTCTACGACAGTCAGCTCCTGCTTCCCGGCCTCAAGTCTGGAGGTATCCAACAGATCATTGATCAGCTCAAGGAGCCGCTGGGCCGCCACGCGGACGGACTTCAGCGCTTCCTCCTGTCTCCGCGCAAGCGGCCCCCTGAGACCTCGCAGCAGGATGTCGGTGTACCCCATCACCGCGGTGATCGGCGTACGGAGCTCATGGGACACGACAGCCACAAACTCATCCTTCATCCTTTCGACCTCTCGTTCGGCCGTCACGTCCCGAAGCACCACAACGGCACCGCTAATGGCCCCCGCCTCGTTTCGCAGCGGGCTAGCGCTGGCACTGAGCACCCTTTCTCTCCCGGCACTCGAAACCGACAGACTTTCTCCTAGCACAACAGCCCCGTCCAGGGCCCGAGGCACCAGTAGCTGCTCGTTCGATGAGACCCTTCTGCTCGGTCGAGACTCTCTTTCAGGAGACAACATTCTACACCCCAAGAGGGACTCGATCTGCTCCGCCAACATCCGCTGGGCCGCCGCGTTGACCACGGAGATGTCACCCACTTCGTCCGTGACCACGACTCCATCTGCCATCTGGGAGATGACCGCTTCCAGGTGGAGCCGCTGCGCCTGACTCTCCTGGAACAGCCGGCTGTTCTCGATGGCGACCCCCATCCTGTCGGACAGATCCGTCGCCAAAGCGAGATCTGACTCGTCCAGAGGCTGTCTTTCATGTACCGACGCGATCACCAGAACACCGACGGTGCGCCCTCGGGCCCTCAGCGGCACCACCACTCGAGAGTGGGGTGAGATCCTGCGCCACGACGGGATCTCCTCCATCGATTGAGCCATCTGCTGGATCTCAGCCGCGATCTCGTCTCTCGAGATCTCCGGGGCCAACACCGGATCACCACTTTGAGCAACCAGTCCGACCACCCCCTGGCCCAGAGCAACGGGTTGCCTCGCCAGCATCTCTCGACCGGAAGCCACCAACTCCTCGTCAACATGGGAAAAGGCCACCAGTTGAAGCGATCTCGCCCGATCGTCCAGAAGGTAAAGAGCGCACCAGTCGCCCACCACCTCGGTAGCCATTCGGGCCACCCGTTCGAGCCCCTTATCTAGCTCAGCGCTGCTGGTGAGGATGGTGCCCACTTCGGAAAGAAAACG
>DAHXJB010000132.1:0-10443 GCA_027372455.1 Chloroflexota bacterium
GAGTAGCGGCGAGCGAAACGGGAACAGCCCAAACTCATCTGTCCTAACGGCCTGCAGGCCTATGACAGATGGGGGTTGTAAGCCATGGCCGGACCGCTGCAGCGGGTCCAGGGAGTTACCAACGCCGGATCTAGCCGAATCCCTTGAAAGAGGAACCGCAGAGGGTGCCAGTCCCGTAGGCGAAAGGTCCAGCGCTCCCGCCATGAGCTTGAGTACGACGGGGACCGAGGCCCTGTCGGAAGCAGGGGGGACCACCCTCCAAGGCTAAATACCCCAGTGACCGATAGCGCACCAGTACCGCGAGGGAAAGGTGAAAAGAACCCCGAAAGGGGAGTGAAATAGAGCCTGAAACCGTGTGCCTACAGACAGTCGGAGGGAGAAATCCTGACGGCGTGCCTATTGGAGAAGGAGCCGGCGAGTTACTCTGCGTGGCGGGTTAAGGGTGTAAAGGCCCGGAGCCACAGCGAAAGCGAGTCCTAACAGGGCGATTCAGGTCGCGCGGAGTAGACCCGAAACCGAGTGAGCTACCCATGGACAGGGTGAAACCCCGACTACCGGCCGGGGTGGAGGTCCGAACCCGTCGGTGATGCAAAACCGTGGGATGATCTGTGGGTAGGGGTGATATGCCAAACAGACTCGGAGATAGCTGGTTCTCCCCGAAATGCATTTAGGTGCAGCCTCGGGTATTAGGATGCGGCGGTAGAGCCACCGGTTGGATACCGGCCCGGCTAAAAGCTGGGCGCAGGCCCTGCCGAACTCCGAATTCCGCACCCTGGACCCCGGGAGTGAGACGGTGGGGGATAAGCTCCATCGTCGAGAGGGAAACAACCCAGACCACCGGCTAAGGTCCCTAAGTCCAGACTAAGTGGAGAAAGGCGTCTCACCGCGAAGACGGCCAGGAGGTTAGCTTAAAAGCGGCTATCCTCAAAGGAGTGCGTGCGAGCTCACTGGCGGAGCGGTGGGGTACCGAGAATATGCGGGGCTAAGCCTGGCACCGAAGCCGTGGACCCGCAAGGGTGGTAGGGGAGCGTCGTGGGTGCACTGAAGCCGAGCCGTGAGGTTTGGTGGAGCTGCCCACGAGAGAGAATGCCGGCACAAGTAGCGAACAGGCGCGTGAGAACCGCGCCCGCCGAATGCCTAAGGTTTCCTACGCCATGCCGATCAGCGTGGGGTTAGTCGGGCCTAAGCCGAGGGCCAAGGCCGTAGGCGATGGACAACCGGTTAATATTCCGGTACCGACTGCCATCCGCTATTAGCCACGGAGCGACGCGGAAGGGAAGGCCTAGCGCGGCGTTGGAGATGCCGCGTCCAAGCCTGTAGGAGAACGGTGAGGATCGAGAAGTCGACCGCCGGAGAACCGAGAGGTGATGGGGTAACTGGGTTGCACCCTTCCGACAAGAAAAACCTCCGCGGCGAGGATGGCGGCCGCCCGTACCGCAAACCGACACAGGCAGGCTGGTGCAAGCGCACCAAGGCGGACGAGCGAGACTCCGCTAAGGAACTCGGCAAATTGAGCCCGTAACTTAGGGATATGGGCTGCCCTTCTGGGTGCAGGCAGACACTGCCGAAGCTCGGAGGGGCCGCAGAGAAGAGGCCTGGGCGACTGGTTACAAAAACCACAGGTCCCTGCTAAAGCGAGAGCTGACGTATAGGGGCTGATGTCTGTCCACTGCCGGAGCCTAAAGGGAGGGGTCTACGTATATAGGGCCCTGAACCGAAATCCCGGTGAAGGACGGGCGAACACATAACGCTCCCAAAGTAGCGAAGTGCCTTGGCGGGTAAATCCCGTACCATGCACCAACGACTTAACGACCCAGGCGCTGTCTCAGCGGAGCGCTCGGCGAAACTGAATTGCCCGTGAAAATGCGGACGACCCGCGGGGGGATAAAGAGACCCCGGGACCTTCACTGCAACTTGGTATTGAGTCACGGTTCCGGACGAAGCATAAGGCGGGAGGCTGGGAAACCCCGGCGAGAAAGGCCGGGGCGGAGCCACTAAGACTGCCCAATCCGGAGCACGGACCCTAACCTGGCCCTAGAAGTACTGGGCTGGGGACAGTGCCAGGCGAGCAGTTTGGCTGTTTCGGCCCCCTCCCAAAAGGCAACGGAGGGGTCCAAAGGTCGGCTCAGCACGAATGGAAACCGTGCAGTGAGCTACAAGAGTACAAGCCGGCCTGACTGTGAGGCTCACAGGCCGAGCAGGGACGAAAGTCGGGTCTAGCAGACGCTGCGGCACCTGGTGGACGGGCCGCGGTTTCAAGGGATAAAAGGTACCCCGGGGATAACGGGCCAATGCCGCCAGAGAGACCACATCGACGGCGGAGTTTGGTACCCCGATGTCAGCTCGCCACATCCTGGGGCCGGAGGAGGTCCCAAGGGTTGGGTTGATGCCCATTAAAGTGGCACGTGAGCTGGGCCTAGAACGACGTGAGTCGGTTCGACCTTTATCTGCCGTGGGCGCAGGGGACTTGAGGGAGCCCGCTTCAAGTACGAGAGGAACGGAGCGAAGGGACTTACGGCGTGCCGGTTGTCCCGCCAGGGGCACCGCCGGGTAACCGACGTCCTGAATGGATAAGCGCTGAAAGCATCTAAGTGCGAAGCCGTTCCCAAGATGAGGTCCCCCACAGCGTAAGCTGGTAAGGCCCCAGGGAGACCACCTGGTAGATAGGCCGGGGGTGTACAGCCGGTAACGGCCTCAGCCAACCGGTACTAATGGCCGAGGGCTTGAGCTGGTGCTCGACGGAATGGAAGTTATCTGGTTGTGAAGGTGCGAAAACGGGGCTCGGCCCATATCTACGGGCCGAGCCCCATTTCGCGTCGTCTCAGAAGCGCATCGCCAGTTCCGCGTAGATCTCGGCTGCCTGGGCCACCTGCTCCACATCCACCCACTCGTCGGAGGTGTGAGCCTGGGCAATGTCGCCGGGTCCGAGCACCACACAGGGCATGGCCTGAGCCAACTCGCTGGCGTCGGTGCCGTAGGGTGCTCCAGCAGGTTGCGACGATCCCAGGATGGTCTGACACGCCCCTAGTGCGGCCCCAACGATGGGCGCGTCAACGGGGGTATCCAGCCCTCTGTATGAGCTGATGATCCGGTCAACTTCAGCGTGGATCCAGGGCTGCTCTCGGTTCAGTTGGTCCAGGAAGCCCCGCAGCCTATCCAGCACCTCGCCGGTAGGATCCTCGTCCGGCAGTGTGCGCCAATCGATATCCGCGTAGCACGCGGGAGGGACGATGTTGATCTGCAGCCCACCACTGATGCGGCTGACGGCCAGGGTGGCTGACCCGCACAGGGGATGCTGCCGCTCCGGCAGCGTGGCCTCTATTCGCTTCCGCAGCGCCCGCACTACCTCGGCCATCTGGTATATCGCGTTGTCGCCCAACTCGGGCCGGGCTGTGTGTGCGCTTCGGCCGTGAGTCGCTATTCTCACCCGCAGGGCGCCTTTGTGGGCGATGACCGGCTGGAGCCCCGTGGGCTCGAAGACGACCGCGGCGTCGGCCCTTCCTCCATTCTGAACGAAGAACCTGGAGCCGGTGTAGGCGATCTCCTCATCGACGGCCCCGAGATAGAGTAGGTCGGCGGGGAGTTCCTCTCGTTGCGGTGCCAGCAGCTCGAGGGTGTGAAGAAAGGCGGCTGTGGCTCCTTTGATATCGCAGGCACCGCGACCATGGAGCTTGGAGCCCTCCAGACGTGGTCTGAGGCCGTCGGGCATGTTGGAGGCGGTCACGGTATCGAGATGGCTCTGAAAGAGTAGGGTGCGATCGGATCGTGACCCTTTCCATCGGGCCAGGACGTTGGGGCGACCCGGTAGCGCCTCCTGCGTGGACACCTCCATCCGCAGATCGCGGAAGAAATCGGCCAGATACTCAGCAAGCTGGGCCTCCCCCTGACTCCCACCCTCCCCCGATGGGTTGACGCTGTCGATGGCCACCAGATTGCTCAACAGTTCGATCACCCTGCCGCGGTCGGCGCGTCCCTTGAATCGGCTCATGCTCTGCACCTCAAGGATCTCGTAGTAAGTGGCCGGCCGCGCTCCAGATCGGGTAGTGACGACTTCAGTCGTTGCTTGCTCACAGCGCAGGGCCAGCGACTGCAGCCATTACTACATCGATGCGGTAGGCCCATCCTATGATAGCGCGATCTCATCCGGAATCCGAGGAGCCTAGTGGATGGCCCCGGTAGTCAAGAGGGGAGGAGGCTTCCCCCTTCCCGGCATCGGGAAGGGGGAAGGGGGGAGGGGGTTAGGTCTGGACCCAGCATGGTTCAGGACATCGGTGTGAACCATGCCAACTTCCCTCAGGCGGCCTTCCTCTCCTCTGCAGGTCCTTCGTGGTGTCTCCGCTGCTCGGTACGGTTCTGGACCTCTTCCTGGATGTCGACCAGCTGGTCTTCGTCAACGGGGACGGTCCGGCGCACCGTTTCGCTGGGATGGCTAATCCGCTTCCAGTGTGTCTCGTTTCGTTTGCTCGCCAGCAGGTGCTGAAGCTGCCGTTCCAGTTCGGCCGTAACGTTGACGAGACCGTTGTCCAGGGTCTCCGCGTTGGCCGTGGCAAAGAACCGATCGCCTGGAAGCTCCAGCACCACACGGATGTTGTACAGCTCGTCGGTCACCGGCAGCCGGTGCAGCCTGACCGATGCCATCACCGCATCGCTCTCGTAGTGGTGCAGCAACCTCTCCAGCAATCCCAACTTCTCATGAACCAGGGACTGAGCTGACTCTGTCAGCTCCATGTCCTTGGTCCGGATTTTATAGTACATAGCGACCCTCCGAAGTCACTGACGGGGAGAGGGGGAGACGGGAAGAAGGTTTTCTTTCCCCCCGTCTCCCCGTCGCCCGGTCACCTCGTCTCAGTCGTCGCGCGTCCACCTGACGCGGGTGAAGGCCTCATAGGGCAATCGCTGGACGGTAAGACGCCCTTTGAAGGCGCTCTTGAGACCGCTCCCTATCCGCCGCGCCAGTGCCTGACTTGTGGTGAGGATGTAGATGGAGTTGTCTTTCTCCTGGACCGAGGCCAGACGAGCCATGGGATTGGTATCACGGGCTCGCTTCTCCTCGTTCCGCACCCAGTTCAGCACCTCTTCCCGGTGGCTCTGCAACCAGCTTCCCCTTAGCACCACCTCGCCGTCGAACATCTGGCGCTTGATCCTCTCGTCGGCGGGGCACAACGCTATCTTCACGTTGGAGTCCAGACGGAGCCGCTGATACTCGTGCTCGTCCAGATGCCAAAGCTTGCCGTCGGAAATGGCGTGGCACACGGGGCAGATGATCTGACCGTGGACTGCCGCGTCGAGACTCCTGGTCGGGAAGTTGGATCTTATCCGATCCGCTTCGGTCGGCCACTGGGCTTGGTGCCAGGTAGGCTCAACTCGTCCCGGCAGAATGGGTCGGGTGCTGGCCTTCACCACGGGGGTGCGTACTCTACGCATGGTTACCTCCCGGCTGAGAGATGGGTCCGCGCCTGAAAGTCGCGAAAGAGGGTATGGTCAACCTGAATGCGAGTCTTGATAGCCCGTACCCCCGCGATATCGCTGAGAATGCGACGAACCTTGCGGCAATCGGCAAGGGACTTAACCCTACCCGCGATCTCCACAGTTCCGTTGTTGACGTGGATCTTGCCATCCAGCATAACTACATCGTTCATGGCCAGGGTCTGCGCGGCCACGCTCTTCAGGTCGATGTCGTCGGTATACTCCGGCATGCGGACCTTGATGTTGCTCAGCACGTCTCGAAGCCCGTTGACATCCGCTGCTATCCGGATGGCTCTCTCCTCGTCAGATAGCTTCTCCACACTTCCCACCAATCGGGCGATGCCATGGGCCACCCGCGAGCCGATCCCCTCGAAGCCGGAGTTGTCGAGCTTCTGCCGGACCTTTCGGCTCAAGTCCTCATCGTCGAGGTAACCGTCCACCGAGACGGTGACGGCGTTCTGCACCAACTTGATGCCGGGGATCGCCTCAACCAGTTCCTCGGTGGCCATCCGCTGTGCTGCTGAGTCCACGACGCCCGAGACGGTGGCTATGCGACCCTCGATCTTGATGGTTATTAGGTCGTACAGCCCATCCCCCAGGTTCAGGCGGCCGTCTTCGGCCAGGGCGAAAAGCGCGTTGCCGGCTATCTCCTGGTCGTGCAGGCTGCTGCCCATCTCCCTATTGGACAGGCGCGCATCGTCCAAGCCTGCCCGCATCCCCGGTTCCCTCAGGGTAGTGTCGGTGGGAGGAAAGGGCTCCCGGGCCAGTCCACCCTTGCGTTGTTGTTGCGATGGATCCATTTCAGGGCCTCCTTGCCACAGATGGATTCCCCGGGGGCGCAAGATCTGTACCGACGGCGCACCACCGTCCGCTTCTAAGCAGCCTTGACTCACCGACGTGGTTCGGAAACAACCGTGGGGGCGGGTCTTAGATCCGCCCCCACCGCGAGAATATCAAAACCGGGTTTGCCCGGGTTGTTGTGCAGACCCTATAGCAAGAGACGGGCCGGACTCTCCAGCAACCGACGAAGCTCACCCAGGAAGCGAGCGGCGTCGGCGCCGTTGACGAGGCGGTGGTCCGCCGATAGGGTCGCCTTCAGCGTGTTGGCCACCGTTAGAAGGCCCTGCTGGACGACCGGTCGGGGCGCCACGGTTCCCACCGCCAGGATGGCTGCCTGAGGAGGGTTGATGATAGCGTCGAACTCTTCCACTCCCAGCATTCCCATGTTGGTCACGGTGAAGGTCCCGCCGCTGTAATCCTCTTGCCGCAGGGTGCCCTGTCGAGTTCGACCTACCAGCTCTCGCGATTCCTTGGCGATCTCGAAGATCGACTTGCGGTCGCACTGCTGGATCACCGGGGCTATCAACCCATCCTCCAGGGCTACGGCCATGCCGAGGTTGATCTGCTGATACAGATTGCGCTTGCCCTCGCCGTAGTAGCCGTTCAGTCGCGGGAACTGGATGAGCGCCACAGCCGTGGCCTTCATGACGAAGTCGTTGAAGGAGATGTGCTCCCCCTCCGGAAGGGTCTGATTGAGTTCCTCCCGCAAGATGGTCACCCTATCCATGTCGATCTCGACAGTGGTGTAGAAGTGGGGGATGGTGCGCTTGCTCTCGGCCATGTGGCGAGCGATGGCCTGCCCCATCTTGGATAGCTCTTCGGTCTTGACGGGCACGCCCTCGGGCGGAGTGATGGCCGCTTCAGCCGGTGCGACGGGGGGAGGCGCGCTGGGGACCGGACGTTCGGGTGGAGCCGGACGCTCGGCGGTGGGCACTGCTGGGGCCGGCTTCTCCGGGGCACGCTGGCGTCGCGCGGCCTCGGTCAGGAACCGTTCCACGTCCTCCTTGGTGATCCGGCCCCCCGGGCCGCTCCCGGGCACCTCACTGAGCTCTATCCCCTGCTCCTGGGCCAGCCGTCGGGCTACGGGAGAGGCCTTGACCCTCTCCTCCTCGCCGACCTCGGCAGCGGGCCCCGCTGCCTCTTGAACGCTCGGGCCCTTGGCGGAGACGGGCGTGGGTGGCGCTTCTGCCCCCTCTCCGGCACCCGTTTGCTGAGTTGGCAGAAGCTCGGCAGGAGGAATCTCAGCAGGCTTTTCCCCCGGCTCGCCGATCTGTGCGATCGGTTGGCCGACCGGCACCGTGTCCCCCTCCTGAACCAATATCTTCTGCAAAGTGCCGGATGTGAAAGCTTCTATCTGGATGTTCACCTTCTCCGTTTCAATCTCGGCGATCGGCTCTCCCTTCTTGACCTCATCGCCTTCGTGCTTGAGCCAGTGAACGATCCTTCCCTGGGTCATGTCGTATCCCATCTTGGGCATGACAACAGTAGTGGCGGGCACCGGAACCTCCTCGCGCTGATCGCTGGCAGCTACTTCTTCATCAGTTTCTTGACGGCCTCTATGACATCCTCCTCGTCGGGGATTGTCTCTCTCTCGAGCGCGCGATTGTAGGCTACCGGCACTTCATAGGCGGCCACCCTGGCCACAGGGGCGTCCAGGTAGTCGAACGCGTGCTCGTAGATGCGGCTGGCTATCTCCGCACCCATTCCCACGCTTCGCCATCCCTCCTCCGCGACCACCGCTCTGTTGGTCCGCCGCACCGATTCCAGAACCGGCTCCAAGTCCAGCGGGCGCAGGCAGCGCAGGTCGATCACCTCTGCCTCTATCCCCTCCTTGGCCAGTCTGTCGGCTGCTACCATGGAGACCATAGCCATTCGAGAGTATGAGATGATGGTCACGTCCCTGCCACGTCGAAGCACTCTGGACCTGCCCAGCTCCTCAACGTGCCCTCCATCGGGAACCTCCCCTCGAAGACTGTAGAGGAGGCTGTGCTCCAGGAACACCACCGGGTTGGGGTCCCTTATGGCGGCCTTCAGCAGCCCCTTGGCATCACGAGGGGTTGATGGAGCCACCACCAACAGCCCCGGGACGTAGGCAAAATAGTTCTCGAAGCTCTGGGAGTGGGTCGGACCTAGCTGGCCCCATCCGGACGCCGTCCGGATCACCATTGGCACGTCGACCTGTCCCCCGAACATGTAGTGGAGTTTCGCCGCGTGGTTCACGATCTGATCCAGGGCGAGCAGGGAGAAGTTGACCGTCATCAACTCCGCCACCGGGCGAAGCCCGGCCATCGCTGCTCCCACTGCCGAGCCGACGATGACAGACTCGGCGATGGGGGTGTCCTTCACCCTCTTCTCGCCGAATTCCTCCACCAGACCCTTGGTGACGGCGTAGGTGCCGCCGTAGGCAGCCACGTCTTCACCCATGACGAAGACCCTCTCGTCGCTGCGCATCTCTTCCTGAAGCGCCTGGCGCAGAGCCTCTCGATAGGTGAGATCCGGCATGGCTACCTCCCCGCCCCAGCGCCTACCGGGGTGCCCAGCGCTACTTCCTGCGTGCCGGCGTAGACGTCTTCGCAGATCGCGGCGGCTTCCGGCTCTGGACTCTGCTCGGCGAAGTCCACGGCCTCCTGCACCTCCTGGTCTACCCTTTTGGAAATCACTCCCGCCTGCTCGGGGGTGAGGAAGCCCCCCAGCTCCAGGCTGGTCTCAAAGTGGCGGACGGGGTCCCGCAGCTTCCAGGTCTCCACCTCCTCGCGGTGGCGGTACAGCTCCGGGTCCGCCATGGAGTGGCCGCGGTAGCGGTAAGTCATGGCCTCCAGGATGCTGGGTCCCAGCCCATCACGCGCATACCCCAGGGCGTTGGAAACGGCATCCCGGACCAGCAGTACGTCCATCCCGTCCACCTGTCGGCTAGGCATTCCGTATGCGCAACCTTTGGAGTGGATCGCCTTGAGGGCCGACGCACGGGCCAGGTGGGTGCCCATCCCGTAGGCATTGTTCTCCACCAGGTAGACTATGGGGAGCCGCCACAGGGCGGCCAGGTTCAGCGACTCGTGAAACTCGCCGATGTTCGTGGCGCCCTCCCCCATCACGCAAAGCACCACCTGTCGGTTCTCCTGATACTGGCAGGCCAGGGCGATGCCGGTTGCCAGCGGCAGGTGACCGCCCACGATGGCGTACCCGCCCCAGAAATGGCGGCTCACGTCGGCCATGTGCATCGAGCCGCCCTTGCCCTTGGATAGACCTGTGGCCTTCCCGAACAGCTCGGCCATGGCTTTCTTGGGCTCGCATCCCTTGGCGATGGCATAGCCGTGGTCGCGATAGTGGGTGACCAGGTGATCCTCGCTGCTCATGGCGGACACGGCGCCCACGGCGACCGCCTCCTCGCCCACATAGAGGTGCAGGAAGCCGCCGATCTTTCCCATGGCGTACATCTCAGCCGCTTTCTCTTCAAAGCGGCGAATCAGCAGCATTTGGTGATAGAGATTGACCAACTCATCTTGATTCATGTTCGATCCAAGCTACAGCGCCAACTCACGGCGCACTTTCTCCGCCAGCTCCGACGGGTTGCCCAGGCCGATCCAGTGGATGTCCCCGGCCGGGGCCTTGTCCTCTATGCTTTCGGGTGCCAGCACCAGGGCTACCTTCTCCATGAACTGGACGCGCGGATCGGATTCCGGACTGTTGCTCTCGATGGCGTCTTCGAAATAGTCCTGGATGGTGCTGATTTCCTGCTGGAACTCCCCCACTTTGGGAAACACCGAGAGCCCCAACACGAGCAGCCGGCCCGAGTTCAGCGCCGCCAAGCCGGGCGTGAAGTAGGGGAACAGGGCCTTGTCCTCGGTGACGATCTGGAAGCCGTGGGACTGCAGCAGCTGAGCGAGGTTGGAGGTCATCATCTGAATGGTTCGATCGATTTCGATGTGCGACATCGGGATCCTCCACATCCTGACGTAACGTGACCGGAGATGCATATCTGTCGGTGGAAAGAGCTGCCGGCGGCAGCATACGCGACCCTGCTGGTTGTACAGCAAGGCTCGTGCCCGGCCTCATCCCGTCGGGCAAGCTGCACGACGTTCGGTTGAGCGGCGGGCAAATGCGAGCAACCAGAAGCAATGGAAGTGATAGCCGGTATCG
>DAHXJB010000139.1:0-2802 GCA_027372455.1 Chloroflexota bacterium
CGACATCCCCATGACCAGCCGAAGCGCCACTATCCGTCGCATCGTTCCATACTCCCGTCGCACCAACCGGTGCACCCGAGCGAGTTTGGCGTGATTCACGCGGAGGCGCGGAGACGCAGAAGACTCATGGTTGTCGGCTTCTCCGCGTGAGCCTACTGATGTAGGGCAGGGCGCTCTGCCCTGCCGCCCGTCCCTGCTATCGCCACGCGGGCGGTGGGGGCACAGGGCCCCACCCTACGTTTCAGAACCAATGTGGCGGAGCACTACACCGTTTCGGCGCATTCGATTCGTCGGTCTGCCGCGAAGCCCAGTTGGTTGTTGTCGCTGCAAGAATTGCGCCCACCGCTGCCGGGGCACCCTCCATCTGATGGAAGAACCGAAGCCCCCAGGCACCCGGTCCGTTGAGGCCGGTGTTGAGGCCGCCCTGCTACATTCGCTTTCAAGCTCCGGACTTGGGGGCCGGGGCGCGTCGCACTGTGCGAGGAGTCTCGATGGGAGGTTAGGAGCCACGGTACCGGAGTTCACCTTCAACGTCCCCGTCTTCGGGAACCGCTGGGCGGTCGGGGTGGCCTTCTCGATCCACATCCTGGTCGTCGCCTTCATCATAGGCATCGCCATGGTCGCTCCCGTGGCGGAGCTGCTGGGAATGCGGGCTGGCGGAGGGCGATGGGAGAAGCTCGCCCACCAACTGGCGGAGTCCGTCGGAAAGCTCTTCGCCTGGGGAGCCACCTGGGCAGCCTTCGCCCTTGTGATGATCTGGGGGCTCTACCCTCGGCTCTGGGGCTACCTGGCCACCCTGTTCTTCGTCGAGACCATCATCATCGCCGGCCTGCTGTGGTTCGTGATGACGATCAGCGCCTACGTCTACTATCTGACCTGGGAGAGGCTGCCCAACCGCAAGCTGTTGCACAACACCTTTGGCTGGATCTTCGTGCTCTTTACCATGCTGTTCATCAACACTATCATCGTGTGGGATACCCACCAGCTCACCCCGACGGGCGGACCCACCGACCTCCTGGCCGCGGCCATCAACCCCAGTTACACCGCCGAGTTCCCCCACCGCCACATAGGGAACCTCTCCTATGGCCCGTTGATAGTGGCCGCCTACGTGGGCCTCTGGTCCCTGCTGTTCTGGGGAGGGCGCCGCTTCGACGAGGGGGAGTGGGCCTACCACCAGTGGCTGGGCGACGTGATGCTGCTGATCGGCCTCAGCGTCATTCTGCTGCAGCCGATCGCTGGCTGGTTTTACGTCAACCAGATCTTCCTCGCCTCGCCCGGCGCGTGGGCTCAGATGATGGTGGGCCCTTCGGGCTGGAAGTTCAGGATGATGATCGGTCTCCTGGGCGGCGTCATCTTCTTTGGGAACCTCTACATGCTGCTGGGGATGAGGCGGGGCACCCCGAGACCGGCCGTGATAACCTGGATGAAGGTCTCTCTTGTGCTCCTCGCCCTGGACATCGGGCTGGCGGTCCTGCCCAAGGACGTGCCCCTCGGCCTGATGAACCCCTGGAAGTACGTCGCCCTGGCGACCTACATGTTGATCACCCTCGCCAATCTGGTGATCTACATCAGGGCGCGCTCCACCTTCACCTGGGGCAGGCGCAGCCGGCTGAGTTGGGCCACCCTGGCCTTCATAGGGGGCCTCATCATGGCCCTGTTCGTCACCATGGGGTCGATTCGGGAGACGGCCCGCTCGCCCTATCTGATCTACGACCAGATGGGGCCGGACCAAGCCCAGGAACTGGTGAGACCGTAGGGAGACACCGATGAGAATGCCGATCGAGGCAGGGATCCTGTTCGTGATCGAGATGGGAGCGGTGGTCTTCTTCTTCCTGTTCCTGCCGCTGACCATCGCCCTGGGAACGGTGGGGCGGATCTGGCGCGATAACAGGGGCACGGGGACCATCTACGGCGCCGTGATCATCTGGACCCTGGTGCTGTTCAGCGCGCTCTTTGCGATTTTCGCGGCGCTCGTGTACTCAGGGACTCAGGGGCTATGACGCAAGAAGGCTACGAGATCCCGAGGCGAAGCAGGAGGAGATTCCTCCAGGAATTGGCCATCGGCGGCATCGCGGGGTTCGTGAGCATCCTCGTGGCAGGCCCGTTGGTCGGCTACTTCTTCGAGGTGCTGGGAACGAGCCCCTCCCTGCAGTGGGTCCGGGTGTGCTCTCTGGATCAGATCGACACCATGGAACCGAGGGAGTTCCGGGTCACCTTCAGGGGGGAGAATGCCTCCGTCCCCTTCGAGGTGGTGCAGGGGGTCTTCGTCATCCAGCAGGGCGACCAGATCCTCGCCTTCGGAAACGTCTGTACCCACATGGGCTGCTCCGTCCGATGGCTCGCCTGGCGCCAGCAGATCCTCTGCCCCTGCCATGGCGGCATCTACGACCGCTGGGGCAACCTGGCCGGAGGCCCCCCGTCGGAGAGCCTCCCCCTGTTCCTCGCCAGGATCCAGGGAAACGACCTCTACGTGGCCAACCGGATCATCCCCAGGGGCAACATCGTGGGAAGGGTGTGATACAGGTGCTGGGCAGAATTCTTGGGCTGATGTTCGACGGGGTAGTGGGGGCCACAGAGTCCACCGTCGACTTCTTCGGCAGGGGTTTGGAGCCGGTATACAACTGGCTCGACAGACGGCTGCCGCTAACCCGTGCCAAAGAGAGGCTTCTCTTCGACCCCGTGCCCGAGCGTGGGGGCTGGTGGTACACCTTCGGGGCGGCCATCTACACCCTGCTGATCATCCAGTTCATCACCGGCATCTTCCTACTGATGTACTACGTCCCCTCCTGGAACGAGGCTCGA
>DAHXJB010000142.1:0-2615 GCA_027372455.1 Chloroflexota bacterium
GATCGCGGATATCGAGCGGGAGCACACGAGATTGCGGGTGCTGATCGCCGACGACCACAGGATGTTCAGGCAGGGGCTCAGGCAGATCCTGGAGACGCAGCCGGACATGGAGGTGATCGGGGAGGCCGGAGACGGCCTGGAAGCGATCGAGAAGGCTACGCGACTGCAGCCCGACGTCGTCCTGGTGGACATCAATATGCCCGGGTTGGATGGGGTGGCAGCCATCCGGGAGATCACCGAACGCTGCCCTGCGGCCAGGTGCATCGTGATCACCATGTATCGGCGGGAGCGGTACCTCTTCGAAGCGATCAAGGCAGGTGCCTACGGCTATCTTCTGAAGGATGCCGACGCCTCCGACCTGCTGCGGGCCATCAGAGCTGTCCAGCGGGGCGAGGCCCTGGTCGACCCCGCCATCGCCGCCAGACTGCTGGAGGAGTTCCGGCATCCCGAGCAGGCAGGGGCGCCTGCGGAGGGGTTGACCCAGCGGGATGCGGAGCTACTGCGCTTGCTTGCCCAGGGACTGAACAACGCGGAGATCGCGGACAAGCTCTTCATCTCCGAGAAGACCGTCCGGAACCGCCTCTCCGTCATCTTCCAGAAACTTCACCTGACCAACCGCACGGAAGCGGCCCTCTACGCCCTGAGGGAGGGGCTGGCATCCCTGGAGGATGAGAAAAGCCCGGACGACTTCTGACTCCCTGGAATCGAGCCTTCAGTGGATCATCCCACTCCTCGAATGACTGCCTGAATCCCGCAATCGACACTCCGGCGATCTTTGCGCAAAGATCGCCGGAGTGTCGATTCCTTTGAGGCGAAACGGCTGTCCCGTCGCTACTGGATCTAGTTGAGCGTCGAGAGTAGGAACGCGATCAGACCGGCTGCTATCAAGACAGCTAAGATGAACGAGTAGCTGTCCAGATGGACCATGAAGTCGTTCTTCACCTTGTTGCCTCCAAACTGACGGCGCGCCCGTGGTATCCGTCGGATCGCGGCTTGTATTCGGCCTTCTCCAGTTCATGCGGAGCTGCATAGTGATAGATCAACCGATACAGCCGGAGACGGCGGGGCAGGTCGCGCAATCCTGGGATAAGTGGGATGCCTAGTAGGAAGAACAGGGCGAGGAGAAGGTTATCTATCACGAAGCCCTGGCCGTCCGCGCCGTTTGGCAGCTCGACGTGGATCACTGCTGGCAGGAACAGGTACCAGGGGCCGACGGCGAAACCGCGCTCCTTCACCATACCCCACTGGTCGTCGGTTAGGCCGTTGTCGATCGCGGCGTTGAGCATGGAGGGGTGATCGTAGAGCCAGATGTTGACCAGGTGGTAGGAATGATCCGGGTGAACGGAGAGGAGGTACTGCTCAAGATAGCCGGACTTCGCAAGGAACAGAGCCTCCTGCGTGAGAACCGGCACGGGGCCAAAGTTGCCCTTGAGGTCGGCAATGCGGTTGTATTCGGGACTGGGCGTTAAACCCATGTCGCCGCCGTCGGACTTTGCCTTCGGGGTGATCGAGTCCAGAGCCTTGTAGTAGTCTGTTGCCCAATCGAGACGCTGCTTGGAATTCGCGGCGGCATACGCGGCAAGGGCAGCATCGAGATCCGAAGAGCGGAGGAGCGGCGCAGCCTGCCGCAACGGTCCGATGACAAAGGCCTCCGCGGGATCGCCAACGCCGTTCTCATCTGCGTTGGCCGAGGAAGCGGACGTCCCATTCAACTCCTGGGTGAAGGCGAGAATCGCTCCTCCCGGGTCCTTGCTCACGGTAGCGGCGATGGTGGTGCGTGGCCAGTTTGGCGATCCGACCAGCGCGGCCAGCAGGGCATCCACGATCAACATGACGACGGCCACCACGGGATACCTGCAGAAACAGTGTCGCACGAGGCGTGTGGGTGGCACATCGCTCGCGGCGACGGGACGAGAGATCGTTTCGGTCTTGGCTTTACTTGATGTCATGATTCGCATTCTCCCTGCGTGTCATTTGCCGGCACGTCCTGCGCTGATAGAGGCTCGCTTATGCCCTGAATCCGAACGAGCGAGACATGGGCGAAGACAAATGCCGCGATCAGCACCGGTATGAGGGCCACGTGGATGGCCAGGTCGGTAGTGAAGTCGGCCGGGCTAAACATGTGGAAGAAGAACGGCTGGGTGAAGAGCATGTCATCCGAGTGCATGGCCACAAACTGGGATTCCCAGTCGCCACGCGCGAGCAGACCGAAGAGATTCTCGCCCATCGCCAACATGAAAATGGCTAGGCCGATCCACCAGTTCAGAATGCGTGGGCCTCTGTACGAACCCGTTGCCCACACACGGAAGGCGTGGAGCAGCGCAAAGAAGAAGAAAGCCTGGGCACTCCAGTAGTGAAAAGACTTCAGAAATTGGCCGGCCGGGACGGTAAGCCACCAGAAGGGGCCAAGCCACGCCAGGGCGATGCCACTTAGCACCAGAAAGGCGAACGAGAGTATCGTGAGACCGCCCAATGCGTACCAGTAGGACTCGGCGTAAAATGGAACCGACTTGCCGAACAGATCACCGAACGGCTTGATATAGGCGAACGATTCGAGTAGGGCTCTAACCCTACCGTGCTCGGCAACGCGCGCTTCAAAGCTGTCTGGAGACTTT
>DAHXJB010000148.1:0-9479 GCA_027372455.1 Chloroflexota bacterium
GCGCGCCCGATGGACCGGACGGCGGGGTACAAGACCCCGCCCTACGCTTCAAAACCAGTGTGGTCGTGTACTAGCCGGCCATCTGGGACGAGGGCGGGCCTTAGACCCGCCCCTACCTGCAGACGGTCCGGGCCTAAGTGAACCGCATTGCGGCTAAGCCATGGGATTGACGGCTACCTGGGCTCGACGGGGAACGGTCAGTCCGGCAGCAGCTTGCAAGGGTTGAGGAGTCCCTGAGGGTCAAAGGCCTTCTTGATCTGGCGCATAAGATCCAGATCCAGCGGGCCAAACTGCAGCGGCATGTAGTCCCGCTTCTCGATGCCGATGCCGTGCTCGCCGGTGACGGTTCCACCCATCTCCAGACAGAGCTTCACGATCTCCTGATCGGCCCGATGGACCCGCTCCACCGCATCAGGATCGGTCGGGTCGAAAATGACCAGGGGATGGAGGTTGCCATCCCCCGCATGGGCGGCGGTCCCGATGGTCAGGCGGTATCTCTGAGCTATCTCCCGCACCTGATGAAGGGTCTCCGCCAACCGGGTCCTGGGCACCGTGGTATCGTGGATGGAGGAACCCGCGGCCAAGACCACCAGAGCACTGTACGCCGCCCTCCGGCCTGTCCAGAGGCGATCTCGTTCGGACTCCGTCCGGGCCACCAGAAGGTCGCGGGCACGGTTGGCGCGGCAGAGCTCGGCTATTCTCTCGGCCTGGCGGTCCTGACCATCCTTCAGACCGTCCAACTCGATAAGCAGCACTCCCTCGGCATCCAACGGGTAGCCTGCCCGGTTGCCGCTCGACTCCACAGCCTCCACGATCGCCCGGTCCATGATCTCCAGTGTGGCAGGAACGATCCCGTCGGCAATCATGTCGGAAACCGCGTTGCCCGAGTCCTCCAGCCGGTCGAAGATGGCCAGCATGGTCTTCACAGCCTCGGGCTGCCGCATCAGCCGCACGGTGACAGAGGTCACCACACCCAGGGTGCCCTCGGAACCCACCACCAGCCCGGTCAGATCGTACCCTGGGCAGTCCTCAACCAGACCGCCTGTGTTCACCACCTCCCCCGATGGCAAGACCATCTCCAGTCCCAGCACGTGGTCGGTGGTGATCCCGTACTTCAGGCAGTGGGGTCCCCCGGCGTTCTCGCCGACGTTACCCCCTATGGTGGACACCTTCTGGCTGGACGGATCGGGAGCGTACAGATAGCCTCGGGGGGCCAGAGCGTTTTGGAATTCCAGGTTAACTACCCCCGGCTCCACCACCGCCCTTTCGCTCTCGACATCGACCTCCCGAATACGGCTCATCCGGGTGCAGGCCAGAACGATGCCCCCCTTAAGAGGTACGGTGCCGCCGGACAGGTTGGTTCCGGCACCCCGCGCCACTACCGGCAGCCCCTCTCGCCTGGACACCCGCATCACGGCGGCCACCTCGGTCGCGTTGGCCGGGAAAAGCACCACCTCCGGCTCCACCCTCTCCGGCGTGGCGTCGTACTCGTAGGCCAATCGATCGCGGCGAGAGGCAAAGAGGTCCTCAGAACCAACTATATCCGCTAACTCCTTGACGAAATGACGGCTATCCAAGAGAGGGCTCCAGTCGACGAGAAAGTCCGAGGATCCGTCCGCCTCGGGAATACGGTCTCTGATTGTACTACGATTCCGCTTTGTCCTGGAGGATTGGCCAGAATCGGGGTGCGGCGCACATTTCCAGGCGAAGCCTGGTGCTGGTCCGTAGGAGCCGGCTCCTGCCGGCGATACCCCAGGCGAGAGGCTACCCAACCTCCGTCACCAGGTCTGTCGCCCTCCTACACATGCTCCGCTCCCGAAATCCTGCGCTGCACCCCCAGAACCGGCTTGGGTGGCCGCCCCCAGATCGATGCGGTACAATTACTGATATAGACGTGGAGAAATGGTAGCTTCTCTCGTTCGGGAGAAGCTATCTGTCTAAATGGCTCGAAGAGGTCATGGAAGAACACTATCTGGAAACACTTGAACTGAATAAGGTGCTGGAACAGCTTGCAGGCCACAGCTCCTTCTCCGTGAGCCACGAGCTGGCCCTGGCTTTGCGTCCGGCCACGGAAATGGTGGAGGTGCTGCGCCGCCAGGGGGCCACGCGAGAGGCCCGGCGGTTGCTGGATCTGAAGCCCAACTTCAGCATCGGCGGAGCGAGGGATATACGGCCTCACCTCCAGAGGGCTTCCGTGGCCGCCCTCCTGACCCCGGACGAGCTGCTGTCGGTCGTCTCCACCATCGCCAGCAGTCGCATAGTCCGAGGCACCATCTCCAAACTGAGGGATCAGCTTCCCACCCTGGAGGAGGTCACACTCCCCATTGGGTCTCACGACAGCCTGGAGCAGGAGATTCGGAGAGCCATATCCGATACGGGAGAGGTGGTGGACTCGGCCAGCCCCGCTCTAGCCGGAATTCGGATGGAACTCCGCCGCGCTTACGAGCGACTGATGTCCAAGCTGAACGAGATCGTCACCTCTCCATCCTATCGCCAGGCCCTGCAGGAGCCTATCGTCACACAAAGAGCAGGCCGCTACGTGGTGCCGGTGAAGGCCGAGTTCAAGGGCCAGATCAAGGGGATCGTTCACGATCAATCGGCCAGCGGTGCGACTGTGTTCATGGAGCCGCTGGCGGTGGTGGATCTGGCTAATCGATGGCGACAGCTCCAGATCGACGAGGAGCACGAGATCGAGCGAATCCTCATGCAGCTAGGTGGCATGGTGGGCCGAGAAGCTGAGGGGCTGCGCCACACCCTGGACGCACTGGCGGAGGTGGACCTCTTCCTGGCCCAGGCGAAGCTTGCGGAGGCCATGCGGGCGGAGAGCCCAGTCCTGGTCGAACTGTCCCAGAGGCGACGGGGAGACGGGGAGAATGCTGACCGGGGGACTCAAGGCCACGCACAAGCCCTCACCCCAACCCTCTCCCAAAGGGAGAGGGAGCCGCATAACCCAGAACCCGTGATACGGCTGGTCAACGCCCGCCACCCGCTGCTCTCCGGGCACGTCGTGCCTATCACCGTGGAGTTGGGGGCCGATTTCGACATCCTGGTCATCACCGGGCCAAACACTGGCGGCAAGACGGTCGCCCTGAAGACCGTCGGCCTGCTCTGCTTGATGGCCCAGTGCGGTCTGCAAATACCGGCGGAGGAGCACTCCGTCGTCGGCATCTTCCGAGCGGTCTATGCCGACATTGGGGACGAGCAGAGCATCGAGCAGAGTCTCTCCACCTTCTCCTCCCACGTGACACGCATAGTGGACGTCCTGGACAAGGCAGATAGCGAGTCGCTGGTCCTGTTGGACGAACTGGGCGCGGGCACCGACCCTCAGGAGGGCTCGGCCCTCGCACGGTCGATTCTCTCCCACCTACTGGAGCGAGAGATCCCTACCATCGCCACTACCCACTACTCCGAATTGAAGAGCTACGCCCACACCACGCCCAGGGTGGAGAACGCTTCTGTGGAGTTCGCCCTGGAGACCCTGTCGCCTACCTACAGGCTGAGCATAGGGCTGCCGGGTCGGAGCAACGCCCTCGCCATAGCCTCTAGACTCGGAATGGGCAGCAGGATTATCGACGGCGCAAAGGAACTGCTGGAGCCTGCCGACCTGGAAATCGAGGGGCTGCTGGCGCAACTCCAGAAGGATCGCGAGCAGGCCCGGGAGGCACGTACCGAGGCGGAGAGGATTCGAGATCAGGTACGAGCTCAGCGGGGTCGGTTGAACGCCGAGTTGGCAGAGATGAGCGAGCGAAAGCAGAGCGTGCTCGAACGAGCCCGCGAGCAGTCGGAACAGGAACTGGCAAGTCTCCGGCAGAAGGTTCAGCAGGTGACGCGGGAGTTGGAACGAGTAAGGACGGACCAAGGGGCTACGGCTTCCCTTGGCGCCCTGGCCCAGCAGGCCGAGGCGCTGCGTCCGCTCAAGGCTTCCAGGCAGCGGCGACCGAGACGGGAACCGGTGGCCGACCAGGAACTGAAGATCGGACAGGCGGTTTACCTGTCCCGCCTGCAGACCGTGGGAGTACTATCGTCGCTGCCGGATGATAGGGGAGAAGTGGAAGTACAGGTGGGGAGCCTGCGCACAAGGGTGAACGCGAGAGAGCTCTCGAGGACCGACCAGCCGCAGCCAGTGGCTGCGCCTTCGGCTGACATCACCTATAGATTCCATCAAGAAGCCCCCGACATCAGCATACAACTGGATCTGCGGGGCCGGCGACCTCAGGAAGCCGAAGAGGAGTTGGACCGCTATCTGAATGACGCATACCTGGGCGGACTGAAGGTAGTGCGAATCATTCACGGAAAGGGCACCGGCGCCCTCCGCCAGACGGTGAGACAGCAGCTGGCTTCCAGCCCCCTGGTGCGCCACTTCGAGTCTGCCGACGCGAGGGATGGTGGCGATGGCGCCACCGTCGTGTCCCTGGCCAACTAGGTGCTGAGTGCTGAGTCAAGAGCGGGTCCAGGGCGCGCGATGCTAGCGAGCATGGCGTCGCGGCCTGGCATGGTTTGAGCTGTCCAAATAGAGCGGGTCCAGGGCGCAGCGCCTGGCGGGGTTTGGGGTGTCCCCAAACTACTTTATCTTCCCTTTGCCCCGCAAAGTTTGGGGCAAAGGGAGATACTCTGCTACAATGGTGGCACCCTTCGTGCGTTCCCCCTGCACAGCACAGCTAAGAGAGGTTCATCCTTATGGATAAGCTGATTCAAACGGCCCTTATAGTGGTGGGGGCCTACGTCCTTGCCCTCTGGGTCGCCGCTATCTGGTGGACCTACCGAGACATCCGCAACCGAACCAGGGATGTCCTGCTGCAAATGGCCGCCACGCTGCTGGTTGCCGTCTTCAGCTGTCCAGGCCGGCTGATCTACCAGGTGCTGAGGCCACCGCGGACCCTGACCGATGCTTACTCCCAAGCCCTGGAAGAGGAAGCGCTGCTTCAAGACATCGAGGTCAGAACGGCCTGCCCGGAGTGCAAGCACAGAACTGAGGAAGATTACATCTTCTGCCCTAACTGCGCCACCCGATTGAAGAGGGTATGCAGCAACTGTCGCCACCCGTTATCGCTGCGTTGGAACACCTGTCCCTACTGCGGCGAGGGAGTAGACTCCCTTTCCACCCTTCGGGAACGCGAGTCGCTCCAGCGGGGATAATCCTTTCGCTCAAAGCTCAAATCGAAGAGGACCGGAAACGCCGCGACGTTTCCGGCCCTCTTCGATTGTTTCTTTCGCTTCACTCAGTGGCCCATTCCGTATCCATGCGACTGCATGGCCATCTTGTGAAGCCGTGCCACCCGCTCTGCGATGGGCGGGTGCGTTGAGAACAGACCGGACAGGCCGCGCGAGAAGGGATTCACAATGAAGAGATGCGCCGTGACCTGGTTGGCATTCTGCATGGGTCTGTACTTGACCCCCATCTCCAGCTTCTCGAGGGCATTGGCCAGGGCACTTGGATCCCCCATGATCCGGGCGCCAGTGGCGTCGGCCTCGTACTCTCGAGCCCTGGAGATGGCCAGCTGAATTATCGTGGCCGCGATCGGCGCCAGGATAATCATCAGCAGCCCGCCAGCCAAACCACCCAGGCTGTTCCCTTCCCTATCGTCCCTGCCACCGAAGCCGCCGAACATCATAGCCCACTGAGCCATCTGAGCCAGCATGGTGATGGCTCCCGCGATAGCAGCGACCATGGTTGCGATCAGGGTATCGCGGTTCTTCACGTGACCCAACTCGTGGGATAGCACGCCCGCCAGCTCGCTTCGGTTCAAGATCCTCATTATGCCGGTGGTCACAGCCACGGCGGCGTGCTGAGGATCGCGACCGGTAGCGAAGGCGTTGGGGGAGTCGTTCTGGATTATGTACACCCTCGGTTTCGGAAGCCGAGCGTAGGTTGCCAGCTCCTGCACCAGGCGATGAAGATCCGGCTCTTCCTGCTCGGAGACCTCCCTGGCGCCGGCCATCTGCAAGGCGATCTTGTCCGAGAACCAGTAGGAGGCGAAATTCATCACCATCGCCAGCATGAAGGCCATCAGCATCCCGCCTCGGCCCCCAATGGCATCACCCACCAGAATGAACAGCACCGTCAGCAGAGTCAGGAGAAAAACTGTCTTGATTGTGTTTCCCGCACTCATCCACTCACCTCCCATGGGAGAGGGTTGTCACTAACCGACAGCCATATTGTAACGCATTTCTACTAGGATAATATTAAGAAAGTGATAGGAGAGGACGAAATGCCACGCCGGGGGCAGCTGCCCCTCCTGAAGTCTCCTACTCCCTTTCACCTCGAGGCTTGAACACCATCCGGATGGCTGTTCCATCAAACCCAAATCGAGCCCGAATCTCGTTCTCCAGGTATCTCATGTAGGAGAAGTGAACGATCTTCGGATCGTTGACGAAAAACACAAAGGTCGGGGGCTCTATCCCTGCTTGAGTGACGTACAGCAGTTTGAGTGCCCTGCCTCGTGCCGAGGGCGGAGGATGATGAGCGAAGGCCTCCTGCATCGCGTCGTTGATTGTCGCGGTGGGCACCCTCTTCTTCCGTTCCTCGGCAATGGCCAGCGCCATCTCCACTATTTTCGTAACCCTCTGCTTAGTCAACGCGGAGGTGAACAGCAGTGGGACGTAATCCATGAACCGGAAGGCCTGCCGAACCTGGCGAGTGTAATCCTGGGTGGTGGTTGGACCCTTCGTCACCAGGTCCCACTTGTTCACCACCAGCATCATTCCCTTTGCGGCATCCAGGACGTAGCCGGCGACGTGGGCATCCTGCGCCGTCACCCCCTCCTCGGCATCGATCACCAGCGCAGCCACGTCGCATCGCTCCACCGCCTGGACCGCTCGAAGTACACTGTACTTCTCGATGCCACGCTCGATCCGACCCCGTCTCCGGATCCCTGCCGTATCCACAAGCAGGACCGACTTGCCCTTGTAACGGATCAGGGTATCGATGGCATCGCGAGTGGTGCCCGGCATCTGGCTGACCATCACGCGGGTCTCCCCGGCCAGAGCATTCACCAGGGATGACTTGCCGACGTTGGGCCGTCCGACGATAGACAACCGAACGTCGGCCTCCTCTTCGATCTCCTCGGCTCCCTTGGAGAAGTCGTGAACAACCTCATCCAGAAGGTCCCCGGTTCCGTAGCCGTGGATGGCAGACACGGCTATTGGCTCGCCCATTCCCAGCTGGTAGAACTCCACTGCACTCAGGGTACGCTCCGGATTGTCGGCCTTGTTGGCCACCAGGATCACCGGCTTGTCGGTACGCCGCAGCAGGTCTGCCACATCGAAGTCGACAGACGAAGGGCCAACCGTGGCATCCACCAGGAAGAGTATTACGTCGGCCCGTTCGATGGCTTCCTCGGCCTGGGAGAGGATCCCACGCGCAACCTCGTCAACATCCTCGAACTCCAACCCGCCGGTGTCCACCAGAGTGAAGGGTATCCCATTCCACTCGACCGTCCCGTAGATCCGGTCTCGGGTGGTGCCGGGGATCTCGTCCACAATGGCACGCCGCTCCCCCACCAGCTTATTGAAGAGGGTCGACTTCCCGACGTTGGGACGCCCGACTATCGCGACAATCGGCTTCGCCATGGCTTTATCGTGCCGTCCCTGGAGTAGGAGTGGCCGCCGGTGGAGTGCCCGTCTCGGAGGAGTGTGGCGGCGCCGGAGTGGGAGTCGGGGTTGGGGTCGTTGGCGCAGCCAACTCGAAGCTGACCGTATCCGGTTTCACCGAGACAACGCTCACAGTTGAGGGGGTACTCACACTCGGTTTCACACTCTGCACACCCGGTCCCAGCCCGTTGGCATCCACCGTCACGGACAGGTCATTCACCGAGAGCTTCTGCATGATCGGTGCCGGTCCCTGGAGGGTAACCTCTATGGAAGCCGGGGCGGCCATCACCTGAAGGCCAGAAGCGACGTTGATGATGTGCGGAGCAACCATTACCACCTGGCTGGTCTGCAGCGGTGACACGGTCACCTGCACCTTTATGGATTGCTGTTGCACAAGAGAGACCCCACCGGGGATCGAGAGCCCTACATCTTGAGAGACGCTGGCGGTAGCGCCGTCGACACTGACGGGGGCCGTCTGAAGGTAATTGATTCCGGCCAGGGTCTTGGGATCGCCCACCACGGTAACCGATGACGGGTTGGTGCTCACCGATTCCGTCCAGTAGCCCTGGGCCACTGTGCCTGTGATGGTAGGTCGAATCCCCACCTGCTTATAGCTCACCTGTTGATCCACGGGCAACTGAACTTTCACCGTCTGGGGGTTCAGTTGGATGTTTCGCACCAAGTTTCCGGTCGAATCTATCGCCACGGGATGGAAGGCCGAGTCGATCTCCACGGTGATGCCGTCCAGCCTCACATCCACCGAGGCGGCCTGAACGCTCTGCACCAAACTCGCGGGTCCAGAAGCCACCACCACCTCCGGATCCACCTTGGGAGTGCCGTACACGTAGCCGAACGGCACGTTCCCCACCAAGTTCACCTTGACCGGAACGGTTCGCTCCTGGATCTCTTCCAGCCTTATGGAAACCGTGGCAGGCACAACTTCCAGCACGTCAACTTGTGGATCGGAGCATTCCGCGAGGACGGACACCGATTGAATGCCCGGTCCCTGGTGCGAAAGATCCACGTAGGCACGGAAGCTAGACGAGCGCAAGTTGTTCCAGCTGTCCTTCGGGGCCCGGATCTTGAGTCGAACCGGCTCCAGGGTATTCATCAGCACCAGACCCGGCGGTACCTTTGTCACCTCGATCGGGATGGCGAAAGCCGTCGTATCGGTTCGCTCCGGATTCTGATCGTTGACCACCAGTACCCAAAGGCTCACGGAGAGCAGCAAGGCCAAAGCCGCCAACCCGAAATTGATGCGCATCGGTACTACTTAGCCGTCTCTTCTCGTCTTAGTATTCTCGCGGGCATTCGGCTTCTAAGCCAGATGGGGAGCCAGGAGGTCGCACGCGGCGGCCGGTAGAGGGCGGGCAACACCTTCTTCAGCTTCGACTCATCTAGATTGCGCACCATCCTCCCGTTGTTCGCCAGAGAGATCATGCCCGTTTCCTCCGACACAATGATGGATATTGCGTCGGTGCGCTCCGTGATCCCAACCCCCGCGCGATGTCTGGTTCCCATGTGCTGATTGGAGAAAAGGGTGTCCGTCAGGGGAAGGAGGCAAGCCGCGGCAACCACCCGATCTCCTCGGATTATCGTGGCCCCATCGTGAAAGGGCGAATTGGGGAAGAAGATGGACAGCAGGAAATCCACCGAGACCAGGCCATCGATCTCCACCCCGGTGTCCACATACTCACCTAGTCCGGTCTCCCGCTCCAGCACGATCAGGGCACCCCACTTTCGATCGGACATGCGTCGACTGGCCACGGCTATCATCTCCATGGCCCGAACCACCTCATCGCTGGGCCCGCCCCGGGTCACAAAACGACTAGTTCGCCCCAACCGCTCGAGGGCACGGCGCAACTCCGGCTGAAACAGGATCGGTATCG
>DAHXJB010000196.1:0-2922 GCA_027372455.1 Chloroflexota bacterium
CGGTGTTGACGGATCCCACCACGGGAGGCGTAACCGCGAGCTTTGCCAGTTTGGGGGACGTCAACATCGCGGAACCCGGGGCGTTGATCGGGTTCGCGGGACCCAGGGTGATCGAACAGATAACCAAACAGAAGCTCCCGGCCGGATTCCAGACCGGTGAGTTTCTGTTGGAGCATGGGATGATAGATATGGTAGTCCACAGGCGCGAATTGAAGTCGAGCATCGGCAAGCTGCTCCGGCTGTATATGGGTGCCGCAAGCTATGGAAGCTAGCCTCCACGACGGCTGGGAAGAGAGATCTGATAGGGTAGAATCGATGAGGCCAGAGATGGTGCCGGCACGGGAGCCGCAAGCCATTTCGCCCTGGGCACGCCTGACCCTCGCTCGCCACGCCGACCGCCCACACACGTTGGATTACGTGAGCCTGGCCCTTTCGGATTTCGTGGAACTCCGTGGAGACCGACTGTTCGGCGACGATCAGGCGATTGTAGGAGGGCTAGCGCGCCTGGAGGATGAGACGGTGATGGTGATCGGTCACCAGAAGGGCCGAAACACCAAAGAGAACGTGGCCAGGCACTTCGGCATGCCGAAGCCAGAGGGATATCGAAAGGCTCTGAGGCTGATGAAGCAGGCCGAGCGATTCGGGATGCCGGTGGTCACACTGATCGACACCCCAGCCGCCGATCCAGGTATCCAGTCGGAGGAGAGGGGACAGGCCCAGGCCATAGCCACCAACCTGCTGGAGATGTCGCGGTTGCGAGTCCCCACAATCGGGGTGGTAATTGGCGAAGGGGGCAGCGGCGGAGCCCTGGCCATCGGGGTGACCGATCGGGTCCTGATGATGGAAAACTCCGTCTACTCGGTAGTTTCCCCGGAGGGGTGCGCGGCCATCCTGTGGAAGGACGCAGCCCAGGCACCAAGAGCTGCCGAAGCGATGCGCATTTCCGCCCAGGATCTGTTGGAGTTTGGCATCGCCGATGAGGTGATTCCTGAGCCGGCCGGGGGTGCCCATCTGGATCCCATTGCGGCGGCGGCTGAAGTGCGAAATGCCATACTGCGCCGACTTCACGAACTGCGCAGCCTTTACGGTTCGGGTTCGCAGCTTCGGGTGGAGAAGTTGCTGGAGGATCGCTGGCTCCGCTTCCGGCGCATCGGAGTTTTCGGCTAGCTGACTGCCAACAGCTACGGAAGCAAACAGGGTATAATATCGATAGACGCCACCGCCTTGAGAGGCAATTATCCCTGCTTGGCGGTGGGTTCGCTTACACGAGGATCTCTAGGAGGAAAAACTAACCTTGAGAGTCGCTGTTCTTACTGGCGGTGGGGATTGCCCAGGACTCAACGCCGCCATTCGCGCTGTTGCGAGAAGCTGCTTCGCCCAGGAGTGGACCGTGCTGGGAGTGAAGAACGGCTGGGCCGGGCTGTTGGGCGAGGGACAGATCGAAGAGCTGACTCGCAAGACCGTGTCCGGCATCCTGCACCTGGGCGGCACGATCCTGGGTACATCTCGGACGAATCCCCTGAAGAGTCAGGAGCACATGGAGCAGGTAGCCGCCAACCTGAAGAGGTACGAGATCGACGCCCTCGTTGCCATCGGCGGCGACGATACCCTCAGCGTGGCCGAGGGGCTCTATGATCGTGGGATCAAGGTGGTAGGGGTCCCCAAGACCATGGATAACGACCTTTCGGAAACCGACTATTGCATCGGCTTCGACTCGGCCGTCCAGGTGGTCATGGAGGCCCTGGATCGGCTTCACACCACCGCCAGCGCTCACCACCGGGTTCTGGTCGTGGAGGTAATGGGTCGCGATGCCGGGTGGGTGGCGGTGGAGGGTGGCTTGGCCGGTGGGGCCGACCTGATCCTGATCCCCGAGGTGCCAACCGATCTGGAGCGTGTCTGCCGCCATCTGGAGCGACGTCGGGCCGCGGGCAAGGACTTCAGCATAATCGTCGTGGCCGAGGGTGTGGAGATGCCCGGCCTGTCCGGCAAGGAAACGGTGCAGGATGTGGACGCTTTCGGACACGTCCGGCTGGACAAGCGAGGTGTGGCCGAGCTGCTCGCGAAGCGGATCGAGAAGGAGACCGGTTTCGAGACTCGAGTCACCGTCCTCGGTCACTTGCAGCGAGGTGGTTCCCCATCTGTGACCGACCGGGTCAATGGCACCCGATTTGGGGTTGGCGCGGTTGACCTCATAAGAGAGGGCAAGTTCGGCTACATGCCCGCCCTGAAGGGTAACAAGATAGTCCCAGTGAAGATCGCTGACGCCGTCGGCCGGCCCAAGACTGTGGATATCGAGCTGTTCAAGCTGGCGGAGCTGTTCTACTAGGCTCCTTCCCCCTGCAGGGGAGGGCTGGGTTAGCGGCAGAACTAAGAGGCCCCGGAGTCGAGGCATAGAGTGCAGACTGGGTGTAGCGGACATGTTATAATCGATCCGCTGCACCCTTTTGTATGCAGCTTTGTGCAGCTTGCCGGCGTCCATAGAAAGGAACCGTCACGACGGCATTGTTCAGACTCATTCGAAGCATTCGGCGGGACATCGAGACGATCTACGCTCGAGACCCCGCCGCCGTTAACACCATAGAGATACTTCTGGCCTATCCCGGGTTCCACGCCAGGCAGTTTCACAGGTTGGCTCACACCCTGTACAACTGGAAAATCCCGGTGTTTCCCAGGCTGATCTCCCATTTGAGCCGTTTCCTCACCGGCATCGAAATCCATCCAGGGGCTAAGATCGGGGAGGGCTTCTTCATCGATCATGGCATGGGAGTGGTGATCGGAGAGACCGCAGAGATCGGGGATAATGTGGAGCTCTATCAGGGTGTGACGTTGGGTGGAACCAGCACCCAGAAGACCAAACGGCACCCAACGCTAGGCAACAACGTGGTGGTAGGCACGGGAGCCCAGGTCATCGGGGCCATCACC
>DAHXJB010000208.1:0-2783 GCA_027372455.1 Chloroflexota bacterium
CGGTCACAATCTGCTCGGCGTCGAGCTCGAAACGATCGATCCTCCGGGGCGGAACGCCGGCATCGACCCGAAAGGCCGTTGCACCCCGGCTCAGCTGTTCCTCCAGGATTCGTTCCGCCTCGTGCACCGCCTCCTGTGCCCCCGGGTCCCCCACCTCCAGCTGCTGCCGATCCCACATGACAGTTCGGTCACCGTGGAAGGACATCACTCGCAATTTGCCCACGCCTCTACCTCCCCGTAGCGAACGCGGCGCCGAAGCGCCGCTGGCCCAAACCACGAAGGACTTCGGCAGCTGGTCTACCTCACCTTTTTCCATTATATTGTTATACGCGGGTTCGTCAATAACAAATAGTATTGACATCCAGCCTTCAATATGAAATAGTTGATTGTAGTTGTAACTGAGCAGGATCGCGCCGTCACCTGGAATGCCGTCTTTCGAGGGTGAAAGCTGGCGATCAGGCCCGGGTTCACCCGGGTGAAACTGCCGTGCCGGCCGGACCAAGCCATCCGGGAAGCGGGACGTGGAAGTCCTACCGCCACAGGATGCCGGGTCCGGGCGAGGCCACCGTCCGGCCTTGGAGCGCGGCATTCCCCGGAGACAAAGGGGGAGGTGATCGCAGCGAACCATAAGGTCAGTTAGCTGTCATGGCATCGTTGGTTCCATTCTGTCCGCTATCGCGGGTGTACTGTGGCCTGTGTTTCCTCTTAGGAGAACTGCTCCCCTTTGAAGGAGGTGCACCATGGCGACCTACGAAGGGGCAGTGCCGGCCGGCGAGGTCAAGGCCGGCGCCCTGCCCGCTTGGCGGGTCATGGACCTGCCAGCTCCCCCTCCATACAACTTCAAGAACGTCATGGCTATCATCGGACCCGGTACCATCCTCCTGGGCGTCTCCATCGGCAGCGGCGAGTGGCTGATGGGTCCCGCTTCGGCTATCAGCTACGGCACTTCGATCCTCTGGATCGCCACTGTCTCTTGCGTTCTGCAGGTGCTGCTGAATATGGAGATGATCCGGTACACCCTCTACACCGGCGAGCCGATCTACACCGGCTTCATGCGGACCAGCCCTGGCTCCACCTTCTGGGGGTGGGTCTACACCGTCCTCGGCTGGCTGCAGGTCGGATGGCCCGGCTGGGCGGCGACTGCCGCCACGGCGATCGCGGCCTTCGCACTGGGAAGGCTGCCCACAGCGGCGGACGCGGGAACGGTGCTGTTGTGGGGCTATGTCACCTTCCTCGTCGTGGTGGTTCTCCTGTTCCTGGGTCGCAAGGTGGAGCGCACCCTGGAGCTGGCCCAATGGTTCATGGTGAGCTGGATCTTCATCTACCTGCTGTTCGTGGACATCTTCCTGGTGTCCGCTCAGACCTGGGTCAAGACGGTCTCGGGGCTGTTCTCTTTCGGCAGTCTCCCCTCGGGCGCCGACTGGGTGCTCCTGGGGGCCTTTGCCGCGTACGCCGGAGCGGGAGGAGTCAGCAACGGGTTCGTCACCAACTGGGTGCGCGACAAGGGTTGGGGCATGGGCTCTACCGTCGGCTACATCCCGGGCGCCATCGGCGGCGAGAAGACCGAGCTGAAGCAGACTGGCAACGTCTTCAAGCCGACCGAGAAGAACATGGCCAACTGGAGGGCATGGTACAGGTTCATTGACGCCGACCAGTACTGGCTGTGGTTTGGCGGGGCGCTCATCGGCATGCTCCTGACCGTGACCCTGAGCGTTAACTATGTGCCCGCCGGAACGAAGCTATCGGGCTTCGCCATCGCGGCCTACCAGGCCGATGCCATGGCGAAGGCGGCCGGCCAGATCTTCTGGCCGCTCACGCTGATCAACGGCTTCTGGATCCTGTTCAGCACGCAGATGGGGATCTCGGAAGGCTACGTCCGGATGATCACCGACATCGGCTGGACGGGCAGCGCCACCATTCGGCGTTGGGCCAAGGGCGATGTCCGGAGGGTGTACTACACCATCCTGCTGGTCTTCGCCGTCTGGGGCTGCATCGCCCTGAACCTCGCCCAACCCTTCATGCTGATCCAGATCGGGGCCAACATGGCCGGGCTGGTTCTCATCTTCCTGAGCATCCACACGATCGTGGTGAACAGGAAGTTCCTACCCCGGGAGTTGAGGCCTGCCCTCTGGCGTGAGATCGCCCTGGTGTTGTCCGCCCTGTTCTTCGCCTTCTTCGTGGCGAACCTGACGCTGAGCCAGCTGTTCAACATCAAGCTCTGAGCCATCTGGAGATGTCCAGATAGCTGCAGTCCAACAACACGCTCCCCCTCCCCCGTACTATGGGGGAGGGGGAGAGGATGGTCTCCAAGATGAAGAAGACGAACACTTTCGTGGTGGCAGTCCTCTATGGCGGGTCCTGGTTTGTTGGGCCACTCAACCTGGTGGCGGCGATCCTGGCCCTGCATGAAGGCAGAAACCCCACCGAGTACCTGCCCACGATCCTGCTCTCCTTCGCCATCATAGTCCTCGTGCACCGCCTATTGAGGTGGTTCCCCTTCCGCCGCCGAGTGTCGTAGCAGAAGCGCCGGCCTCACCCACTTGTAGGCCGTTTGTCTGTCTCCGCCCTGCGCGTTCTCCGCCGCAGGGTGGCCAGCATCGTCATCAGCTCCTCGGACTTCATGGCGTAGGAGAGGCCGGTGTAGACCAGGGCGCCAGCTCCAATCGCTAGAAGCACCTGCAGGAAACGACCGTAGAGGGTAGCCAGGTCCAGGACGGCCCGCAGGTAGTCCGCGACGGCAGCGGCCACGATCCCCTGGGCTGCCGCCCAAAAGGCGAACACCC
>DAHXJB010000333.1:0-5432 GCA_027372455.1 Chloroflexota bacterium
GCCAACATCGCCGTGGGCCAGCCGGCCACCATCACATTCGACGCCCTTCCCAACTACCAGGCAAACGGCAAGGTGATCGCCATCTCCCCCGCCGGCACCTCCACCCAGGGTGTCGTCAGCTACCTGGTCTCCGTCGCGGTCACCAACCCCGACCGTACTCTCCCGGATGGCATGAGTGCCACCGTCTCCATCGAAACCAGCCGCAAGGATAACGTCTTGCTGGTCCCCAGCCGGGCCATCCATATCCTGGGCCGCACCCAGACGGTGCAAGTTCTTCAGGCAAACGACAAACCCGAGGTCAGAACGGTGCAGACGGGCGATTCCGACGGCCAGATGACCGAGATCGTCTCCGGCCTCAAGGCAGGCGACCAGGTGGTGCTACCCACCACCTCCACAGCCCAGCCCAGGGGCAACTTCCAAATGGGAGGAGGCCTGGGAGGTAGTTTCGGCGGCACCTTCCGGCCGGCCGGGCGGTAACACTGCTCCCTTCCTTGTGGTGGGGAGTGGAGATTCCTCTCCCCTCCCCACCACGCTCAGACGCTATCCGGCTCTCAAGATAGTGCGATCTGCGTATACCACAATGGGGTAAACGCCCCATGACAGCCTCTTCTGGTGCACCATATACTGCCGCGCGGGGCCATCCTGCCCTCCTTTTCTCCTTGCGTTCCAAACAGCCTTCGGAGGTGCTCGGACAAATGAGCGGGCCATCGCTGCTGCTGGCACTTACCTACCTGTCGTTGTTGGTCTTCACCGTCGGGGTGGTCATGAGATCCATCAAGTATGCGCGGGCGCCCATGCACCTGCGTTGGGAGCTGTATCCAGTTCCCCACGAGAAGGGCAAAGGGGATTACGGTGGATCCTACTTCGAAGAACTCAACTGGTGGTCCAAGCAGAGGGAAACCACCTTGGTCGGAGAGATCGGGGCGATGCTGGAGGAGATGCTGCTGATCCGCAGCCTATGGCACCGCAACCGCTCCCAGTGGTACGCGTCATTCCCTTTCCACGGTGGCATTTATCTACTCTTCGGCTTCACCCTGCTACTGGGCCTGGGAGCGGTTGCCGAGCTCGCCGGAGCGGGCAAGGCCGCCTGGTTCGGCTGGCTGGAAAGCTTCACCACCCTGGTGGGGGCGATCGGGCTGGTTTCCGGCACATTTGGGACGCTGTCCCTCCTATGGCGACGGTTTTCCGATCAGAAGCTCAAGGCCTCGAGCTCGTTGTCTGATTATGTCAATCTCATCGTGATCCTGGCCGTGTTCCTGACCGCAGCGTTTGCCTGGCTCTCGGTCGACCCCTCGTTCAGCCAGTTGAGGGGCTTCCTCAGGAGCGCACTCACCCTGAGCCCCGCTCCCCAGGTTGCGCCGGCGATCGTCACCGAAATCGTCGTGGCCGCCATATTCCTGATATACCTGCCATTTACCCACATGACCCACTTTGTAGCGAAATACTTCACCTATCACCAGGTGAGGTGGGATGACACCCCGAACTTGAACGACCCGCAAATGCTGGCTCGCATACAGGCCAATCTTTCGAGGCCGGTGGGATGGTCGGCGCCCCACATCCAATCCGGTAAGACCTGGGCGGAAGCGGCCACGGAGGTGAAGTGATGGAAGGGAATACGCGAACGAGCGAGCGAGATTTCGGCCGTCCTGCCGACCAACTGCTGGAACTGCATTCCGAGGAGTTGATGCCGCTTCCCAAGCCGATGGATGATCCCCTGCCTCCCCTCAAGGGAGTGAACCAGAGCCGTCGGCAGGCCCTGGAGACCACCCTCGATGGTTACTCCGCCATCGGCCTTCCAAAGCCCGCTAGTAAGGAAGAGGAAGAGCGTCTCGTAGCCAAGTTCCTGGATGGACTCCGGAAACTGCTCTCCCAGGATGACAACTGGAGCTTCTGGCAGCCCCTCATGCTATCCCTGGACAACTGCACCCACTGCCAGACATGCGCCGAGGCCTGCCACATATACGAGGCCAGCGGCCGGCAGGAGGTCTACCGACCCGCCTACCGCAGTGAGGTGCTGCGCCGGATCATCCGGAAGCAGCTGAGCCCGGGGGGTAAGCTTCGGGCAAAGCTGACCGGATCCGACATCGACCTGAACTGGAGCACCGTGGCCCGCCTGGCGGAGCTCTCCTACCGCTGCAACCTCTGCCGCCGCTGCGCGCAGGCCTGTCCCATCGGGGTGGACAACGGCCTCGTGGCCCGCGAGATCCGAAAGCTGTTCAGCCAGGAGATGGGGATCGCGGCGAAGGAGATCCACGAGCTCGGCACAGTCCAGCAGCTTCGGGTAGGCTCAAGCACCGGTATGACCCCGGCGGCACTACGCGACAACATCGAGTTCATGGAGGAGGATGTCCAAGATAGAACCGGACTCAGCTTCAAGTGGCCGGTCGACAAGGAGGGTGCGGACATCCTGCTCATCCACAACGCCGGGGAGTTTCTTGCCTGGCCGGAGAACCCGGAGGCCTTCGCCATCATCTTCGAGAGGGCAGGTCTCAGCTACACCCTCTCCAGCGACCTGCTGGCCTACGACGGGGTAAACTATGGGGTGTGGTACGACGACGTGCAGTTCGCCAGAATCGCGCTCAAGCAAGCCCAGGCAGCGAAGAAGCTCAAGGTAAAGAAGATCGTGATTGGCGAATGCGGTCACGCGCACAAGGCTCTTACCGTCATCGCCGACCGTATCTTCGCCGAGGAGTACAACATCCCGCGGGAGAGCTGCCTCACCCTGCTCGACGATATCGTGAGTAGCGGCAAACTGAAGCTGGATCCCAGCCGAAACGACTTCCCGGTCACCCTGCACGATCCGTGCAACATAGTGCGGCTCATGGGGATTGTCCAGCCGCAGCGACGGGTTCTCCGCAAGATCACACCGCGCTTCCGGGAGATGACACCACACGGCGTGGATAACTACTGCTGTGGCGGCGGCAGCGGCTTCGCTATTATGCAGGGACTGAACTTCCCGGAGTGGCGAAGCGCCGTCTCTGGTCGGATGAAGATGAAGCAGATCCTCGGCGCGTTCGAGGGAGAGCTGGATGCGTCGATACCGAAGTACGTGTGCGCACCCTGCTCCAACTGCAAGGGACAGATCCGCGACCTTTTCAACTCTTACCAGGTAGAGGAGAAGTGCCGGATCCGGTATGGCGGGCTGGTCGAACTGGTGGTCAACGCAATGCCCGACCTTCCCAAGCCGTTCATCGAGTGGGAGTGATCTCCGATCCGAAATCAGAAGGGGGGGCCTCAAGGCCCCCCCTTCTGATTTCGGCCGATCTACATTTCCTGCAGTGTGACTGCACCACTGGGGCAGACGCTCACGCAGCTCTCACAGCCGAGGCAATCATCCATCGAGCTGATAATGACAGCCTTCCCGTCCTTCAGCTCGAACATCTCTACCGGGCAGCTGCTGACGCACTCCCCGTCACCTTCGCACTTATCCTCGTCGATAGTAATAATGTACATGCTGGAGCTTTACTTCCTTCGCGCTATTCTCGCTCTCACACGCAGCCGGTAGGCTTCGGCAAGCCCGCCAACTTGCAGGCCCCCTTCGCGGGACCAGAGGGAAAGAGCTGGTAGATGTATTTTAGATCAAATCCGGTATCCTTGCATACCTTTCTCACCATCGGAGCGATGCCAAACTGCAGGTAATAGTTGTGCAGGTAATTGATCACCTTCCAGTGCTCTTCCGTAAGCTCCGAAATCCCCTCGGTATCGGCGAAGCAGCTGGCAACCTCCTCGTTCCAGATGGTCGGGTCCTCAAGGAACCCATCCTCGTCGACTTCGAAATCTCGGCCTCTCAAAGTGATAACCGGCATCTTCCACCTCCTCTTACTTCAATTCGAACGATTCCGATCCAATGGATATGTCCAAGATGTCTATCGGTAGAGCCGGCCCAGTCCGGCAGTTCCCCCATGCGAAATCTCAAGCCGAGGTCTCATCCTTCACCCCTATCGCGATCTTATAGAGCACCGTCAGTATCAGTGCGGCCGTAGCGTAGATGGCAGAGGCGATTATCAGTTCCGATACCGTTGGCATGTACTCTGTGACGTCACCCAGCGGCGAAGGGATGAACCCGCCTATCACCAGGCAGAGCCCCTTGTCTATCCACATCGACAGGAAAACTGCGGCACAGGCCAGCAGCAAAGTCCGCTCATGACGGCGGGTGGACGGATTCACCAACAGCACTATGGCCACCAAGGAGAGCAAAGTGGATACCCATGTGAATGGAACCAATGCGCCTCGACCATCCAGCCCAAAGTACAGGTAGCGGAGCGACTCCATGTCCGGACCTATGTTGCTGTACACCGTCGAGAACAGCTCCGCCAGAACGAGGAACAAATTGATTATGGTAGCGTAGGTAACTATGAGGGCCAACTTCTGGATAGCTTTGTTGCCCACATCGAAACCAGTCGCCTTTCTGACGGTCACCGAAAGGATGATCAGAAGTGCGGGGCCCGAGGCGAAAGCCGAGGCTAGGAAACGGGGTGTCAGGATGGCCGAGTTCCATAGCGGCCTGGCAGGTAGCCCGCTGTACACGAAGGAAGTCATCGTATGAATGCTTATGGCCCACGGAATGGATACCAGGATCAATATCTTCACCCAGCCAGGCATCGCTACGCCATGGCGCTCCGCATCCAATGTGAACCAGCCTGTAACCAGGTTTATCACCAGATAGCCCGGCAGTATGATGGTGTTCCAGAAGAAGGGCGAGTTGGGAGTAGCGTAGAGAATGATGTTGAACGCTCTGGCAGGCTGCCCCAGATCGGCCATGATGAACAGCAGGGTCGTGGTTATCGCGGCCACCGCGAGGAACTCCCCGAGGGCAGTGACCTTCCCGAAATCCTTCTGGTTGTGCAGGTAATAGGGCAGCACCACCATCACTGCCGATGCCGCCACTCCAACCATGAAGGTGTAGTTGGCGATGAAGAATCCCCACGGGACGTCCCTGCTGAGGCCTGAGGATCCCGCCCCGGTCATGGCCTGCCAGAGATAGACACTGAAGCCCACTCCCATCACGACAAGCAGGAACAGCACCCATCCCCAATATCTGCGGCTTCCGTTCAGCGCTTTTTCAAGCATATCTTCCTCTGCCTAAGAGACGATGTAGTAGATCTGCGGCTTGGTGCCCATCTCCGGCTTCCGCACCAGGGTGTAGCGGCTCTCCACGATCCCCCTGATCTCCGACTTCGGATCGTTGATGTCGCCGAACACCAGCGCCTTCTGCTTGCAGTCTTCCACACAAGCGGGAATCTCCCCCTTGTCGATCCTTTCCGAGCACAGCGTGCATTTCTCCACCACCCCTCGTGTTCGAGTCGGGTAGTTGGGATTCACCCTACTCATGTCCAGCCCCTTCCGAGGGTCCACGAAATTGAAGCTTCTGGCACCGTAGGTGCAGGCCACCATGCAATACCTGCAGCCGATGCAGCGGTGGAAATCCATCA
>DAHXJB010000226.1:0-2988 GCA_027372455.1 Chloroflexota bacterium
GGGTGTTCAACTCCGCGTTGATTGCCCTGGGCCTCCAGCCGGTGGACTTTCTGGGCAGTAATTGGCCGGCCTTCTGGTCTCTCGTAGCTACCGGAGTCTGGAAAACGGTCCCCTACGTGGGACTGCTGCTGCTGGCGGGGCTGCAGACGATACCGGACGAGCTGTACGAGGCTGCCCGAGTGGACGGCGCCTCCGCCTGGGAGCGTTTTCAGAGGATCACGCTGCCGCTTCTTAAACCGGCGTTTCTGGTGGCGCTGCTCTTCCGTTTCCTCGATGCTATCCGCACCTTCGATCTCCCGATGGCCCTCACCAACGGTGGCCCGGCTGGGTTCACCACATCGCTCTCCATCATTGCCTACAAGACATACTTTCAGTCCTCAAACTTCGGCATAGGCTCGGCGTTGTCGGTGGTCAACTTCTGCCTGGCGTTGACCTTTGCCATGTTGTTCATTCGGGTGCTGGGGGCCGATCTGGTGGGCCGAGGGAAGGAGGTTGAGCGATGACCTCTTCCGCCAGGGCTTTCAAGGTTGCCTATGCGGTTGGGCTGATCGTCTTTCTGGCGATCGTAGTGTTTCCATTTTACTGGATTCTCGCGACCTCACTCAAAGGGTTCGATGCGATCTACACCTATCCTCCGCAATTCATTCCGCTTCGACCCACCCTCGCCAACTATCGGGACGTCTTCGTGCAGTTGCCCTTTGCCACCTACCTGAAGAACTCTTTCATCGTCAGCACGGTGGCGACCCTGATCACGGTTTTCGCTGGCTCCCTGGCGGCCTACTCCATCGCTCGGATCCTCGTCAAGCAGCGAGGGAAGGTGCTGTTCATCTTCCTGCTGGTATCGATGTTCCCAGGGATCATCATCATCAGCCCGATGTTCCGGGTTTTCATGGAACTCAACTGGCTCAACTCTTATCAGGCCCTGGTGATCCCCAACGTTGCTTTGGCGCTGCCGCTCACCCTCTGGATCCTGACCGCCTTCTTCACCCAGCTGCCGCTCGAGCTGGAGGAAGCGGCTCGGGTCGACGGCTGCTCTCGCCTGCAGGCGCTATCGAGGATCGTGGTCCCTTTGGCTGCGCCGGGGGTGTTCACCGCCGCCATCCTTGCGTTTATCGCGACCTGGAACGACTTTCTCTTCTCCCTGATATTCAACACCAGGGATGAGGTTCGGACGGCCACCGTGGGGCTGGTGCTGTTTCCCGGCCAGTACACCTACCCCTGGGGAGATATCACGGCCGCCACGGTGTTGATAACCATGCCGCTGGTGGTGATGGTGCTGCTGCTTCAGCGTTGGACTATCGCCGGCCTGACCGGCGGTGCAGTCAAGGGTTGATGGGGTCGTGGGGTCCGTTTGTTGAGGCGGGCAGCCCTCACCCCGTGAATATGCCACAGCGCATGTTCACGCCTCTCCTAGAGGGAGAAGGGGAAAGGATGTATAGATGACTACGGCTGGTTCTGGGATCGAGATCGAACCGGGTGAGCCCTATTTGGTACGCCGGGTTCTAGGATGGTTGAGGCAGGGCAATGCCGTTATTCTTCGACTGGAGGCCGTGCGCGCCGTCTGGAACGCCGGTCCGATCCGTCCCCTCGTCGTGACGGCCGAGTCCCCTGAGGAGCAACTGTCCAACACCAACACCCCTAACCGTCCAACTCTCGCCTGGCGGCCCTCCTGGAAAACCGAGACGGTGCAGCTTGCCATCAGCCTCTCCGGGCCCCGCACCCTGCGGATGACCCTTGGAGAGGCTGGAGGGCGGGACTTCGGAATGCTGGTGCAGCCGAATCCTCCGCGGATGCCGTTGGATCTGGTTCCTGAAGAGGATTCCCTTCTGTTGAAGGCTGAGGAGCTGTCCGTGCAGGTTCGGTTCAACCCCTTCGACCTTGTCGTGCGCCGCGCGGACGGAACCGTGGTGGCCCGACTCCCCATGGACGACCTGGACGTGCACGGCCTGCTCCACTCGCCTCCCCTGGCGATTCGGCGGAAAGACGGGAGGGATGAGACCCTTTTCTCACTGGCGCTGGAAGCTGGCGAGCGGCTTTACGGCCTTGGCGAGCAGTTCGGACAGCTGGACAAGGTCGGCAGTCGGGTGGTTCTCTGGAGTGCGGATGCCTGGGGAACCACTACCAACGGTGCCTACAAGCCGATTCCCTTCCTGCTTTCCAGCCGGGGGTACGGTCTTTTCCTCCACACCCCCGCTCGGGTGACCGCGGAGCTTGGCACCAGATCCCTGTCCTCGTACACCATGGTCGCCGAGGAGCCGGTGCTGGATCTGTTCCTCTTCGCGGGGCCCGGTTTCAAGCAGATCCTTGCCGACTACACGGAGTTGACCGGGCACGCCGCGGTTCCGCCCGACTGGGCCTTCGGGCTCTGGATGTCTCGCTGCCGATACAAGACTCGGGCAGAGGTGGAGGGGGTGGCGGATCGCCTCAGGGCAGAGGGGATCCCAGCTGATGTCCTCCATGTCGATCCCGCCTGGCTGCGCGTGAACAGCCTGAACTGTGACTTCGAGTGGGACCATGAGACCTTTCCCGATCCGGAAGGGATGCTTCGCCGTCTCAATGCGCAGGGCTTCAAGCTCTCACTTTGGGAGCTGCCCTATCTGGCCGAGGGCACTCCCAGCTACGCTGAGGCCGTGGCCAAAGGCTTCCTGGTGAAAGACGGCGAGGGGAACCCCATTCAGCCCGATGCGATCCAGGCTGTGGATGGCCGGCCCAGGGGTATTCTGGACTTCACCCATCCGGAGGCCCGGCGGTGGTGGCAGGACAAGCACCGACCCCTTCTGCGGATGGGGGTGTCAGTCTTCAAGTCCGATTTCGGCGAGGGTGTGCCGGAGGAATCGCAGTTCGCCGATGGGGGCGATGGCGCAACCCGCCACAACCTCTTCCCACTGTTGTACAACCGGGCCGTCGCGGATGTGACCGCCGAGGAGACCGGCCGCGCCGGTCTGGTGTGGGGGCGCTCGGCCTGGGCCGGCTCTCAGCGCTATCCGG
>DAHXJB010000246.1:0-2921 GCA_027372455.1 Chloroflexota bacterium
AGATAATCCATCGGGCTGCGCTCTTCACCTCTTCTGGGGCGAAGACGGCATCGTACACCAGGGAGTCGATTGCTTCGGATCTGAGTCTCGGCTCGTCCTGCACCTGCAGTTTGCCGGCAGCAACGCTGACAATCCCTTGCAGAGAGTTCAGCAACTCCTTGACGTTGGAGTGGCTATTCATGGATAGGGACCTCCTTACTGGAGTGATGAACGGTGGTGTGAAGGAACAACCTCATGGTCACTCTGCACAGAATGGACCAGGACGGCAACATTAGTCAACCTCCTTTGCGATATCGCGCCCGCCGCGGCCCCACAGCAGGACGGAGAGCCCGGCGCAGGCCAGTTGAAGGACGGCCGCGGCTATCAGAATAGGAGCGATACTGGCAGCGTCAGTGAAGAAGCCGGCCAACTGGTTGGCCACCAGCACCACCAGATGGGTAACCATATGGCGAAGGGAGAAGATGCGGCCACGCAGACCATCCGGGACTGCCTTCTGGTATATGGTGGTCGCTGCCACCTCTACTGCCATCCGCCCCACTCCCGCGAAGAAATAGCCTATTGAGGCGGCCAGAAGGACACGACTACCAGCGAGTCCGGCTATGGCCAACCCTGTCAGCAAAAAGCCCAGGGGGAAGAACCGCTGCAGCCCTAGGCGATCTCCCTGGCTGCCCGTCACCAGGGCGCCGGCGAGGGAGCCCAGGCCGACGGCGGTGAGTAGCAAGCCGTACTCGGTTGTGCCTCCACCCAGCAGTTTCTCGGCAATCACCACGGCCAGCACGTTGATCGATCCCCAGCCCAACATCATCCCCATCTCCAGCAGCAGCGCGGTCCGGACGGGACGCCGAGAGGAGGCAAACTGAAGCCCATCCGATAACTCTTTCCAGGCGCTGCCGGCCCGATCGGATTCTCTCCACGAGGCTCCCGACACCGCCATAGAAGCGATGGAGATGGCTGAGAAGACGAAGGTGGCGCTGTCGAAGTAGAAGGCTGCCGGTGTACCACCCGCTGCCAGGATTATCCCTCCCAGTGCAGGACCGATCACCATGGCCATATTCTGGGTGGTGGAAGAGAGTGAATTGGCCGCCAACAGCCGTTCCCTGGTGACGATGTGTGGTATGAGGGCGTTCTTGGCGGGCGAAAAGAATGTGGCCACGATGTTGAACGTAAGGGTTATTGCCATGATGGTGGCTACATCGTGAACGAGTGGGAAGAGTAGAACGAGGCCCGCTCGGAGGATGTCCACCACTATGAGGGTGATCTTCCTGTTCCAGCGGTCGACGAATACCCCGGAGAATGGGCCCAGCAACAGTAGCGGGATGGCGTGACAGGCGCGCAGCAGCGCAACCATCCAGGCCGACCCGGTTAGATTCCACACCATGGCCGTGAGGGCGACGTAGTTTACCCAGTCACCGGCGTTGGAGACCATCTGACCGGCCCAGAGCCGGGCGAAATCCCGTTCCTTCAGGGGAGCGAGCAACTCCGATCCTGCCACGAGGGGGTCCTCTTTACGGATAGAGCCCCAGCATCTCGTCTGGGGCTCTATCATGAGTCGATCAATTGAACGAGCCGTTGCGGCCGCGTGGCCGTGAGTATAGCATCGGGCAGTTCTTGGGTACAAGATTGCGATCCTGAACTTAGTGGTCCGTCCATCAAGTGGGACGCACTTTCGCGAGCCATGCCCGAGGCTCAAGCCTCGGGCTGAAAAGACGCAGTAGGAGCCGGCTCCTGCCGGCGACTCGGATCGCGAGCAGGAGCTCGCTCCCACAGCCTCCAAGCCTGCTGGAAGCGGGCTTCGTTTTCTCAGTCCGCTGCTTTAGCGGCGGGTAAAGGTGCAGCAAACTTGGCGGACGGACCACTTAGAAAGCCGGTGATATACTAGGCGGCACATTTCTGCCGAGCCTTGCGGCTCGTGGAGAGGAGACGGAAAGGTGAGGTTCGCTGTCTTGGGCGCTGGAAGCCTTGGCCTGCTGGTGGCGGGACAGCTGGCGAAGGCTGGACATCAGGTGGTCGTGGTGGGCAAGGACGAGCAGGTGGGTGTCCTGCGGGAACGTGGGATCGAGGTGGTTTCTGCCGCGGACTTCACGATTCCAGTGGAGGCTGCTTCTCGACCTGATGAGGTTGGCCCGTGTGACTACATGATCGTGGCCGTAAAGGCTCGTGACACCGGTGCTGCCCTGGATAGGGTGGCCGGTGTCGATTTTGGTGCCGTTCTCTCCCTGCAGAACGGCATGGCCAAAGATGGCCAGTTGGCGGATCGGTATGGCTGGTCCAAGGTGATCGGAGCAGCCACCATCCTGGGCGCAACCCTTCTGGCAGCGGGGCGAACCCAGCACACGATGTCCGGCGTCACCTACCTAGGAGAACTGGATGGGAGCCGTTCCGAGAGGGTGGACCGGCTTGCGGCCGCCTTTAACGAGGCCGGCATGAAGACGGAGGTCCCGGCCAGCATCCTCTCCGCGGAGTGGTCCAAGCTGTGCCAGATCGTTCCGGCGGCCCTGCTTTCCGCTGCCAGCCGGCTTGAGTACTACAAGGTGTGCAAGAGCCGGGACCTGGCGGAGCTGTTTGTGGACATAACTCATGAATGCGCGGCTGTGGCCGAGGCGAGCGGGGTAAAGGTAGGGGATTACCAGGGCTTCCCGATTCGATCGATTGTGGATGCTTCCCGCGAGGGGGCAGTGGAGATGATCCTGACTCGCGGGCTCAACCTGGAGCGCTCGGGTCAGACCAGTACTCGGATCTCGATGCTACAGGATATCCTGAAGGGGCGCAAGACAGAGATAGAGGAGACGGCCGGCTACGTGGTGCGACGCGCCCGCGAGAAGGGCATCTCAATACCCAACGTCGAGTTCGGCTACAGCCTCGTCCGGGGTGTCGAGAATTACCTGTAGAGGTATCTGCTTAAGGCGGGTCCAGGGCGCAGC
>DAHXJB010000250.1:0-4509 GCA_027372455.1 Chloroflexota bacterium
TTACCGATATTTCGAAGCATCATTCCCCTCCTCACTCACCTCTATAGCGAGTCGCCACAGCCTTGGCTTGGGCCAACCGTTTGACCTGAGCCACCCTTCCATTGGGGCCAAAGCTGAGGGCGCCGTAGAGGCAGTGATCCACGCAAACAGGCTTGCCATCGCACAGATCACACATGATGGCCACGCCCCTCTCCTCATTCATGTCCACGGCACCAAAGGGGCAGGCTCGGACGCAGTCGCCGCACCCGATGCAGTCTGCCTCCTGGATCCGGACCACCGGCACCGAGTCGTCTCGATATACAGCACCCGTGGGGCAAGCCTTGATGCAGGGAGCGTCGGCACAGTTGACGCACACGATCGGGACGTTCATCCCACAATGATGAACTTGCACTACCCGAATCCTGGAGAGGCTCGGGGCAAACGCTCCCTCCTTCGTGAGGGAGCAGGACAGTTCGCAGGCCTTGCAAGCCGTGCACTTGGTCGCGTCTATCTGGATGTTCAACAGGTGAGCTTCTCCCATGCTCGTCGCTCCTCCCTACATCGTCGTCGCCCGCGTATCCCGCATGCGGTCCAGGAAGATGGAGTAGCCTCCATCCTCGGAAAGCTCCCCATAGAGATTCTCTCCACCAGCCCTAACCAACAGCGCCATTTGGGCCGTCCGCCGTCCAAGACTCCGCGCTGCCCGCACCGTGACGAGAGCGTCCTCGTCTCCCTCATCCACCAGACGGCGCATCGAGTCCTTCCGGTCGGAAGCGCGTGTCCAGCCCGCGGCGCCCAAATAGGACTCCCACGGATCTCCCGTTACCGGAATACCCCCCATCACCAGAGCATGCTGGATTAGAGCAGTAGTGGCCTGCTCCTGGCCAGCGAACAGGTGGGCACCCTGGGTGATGACGCCGAACACCTTCAAGCTCTTGGCCACCACCCCTCCGTAATAGCTCCAGAGGCTGTTCCCCAGCCGGTCGATGAAGCACTTGAGCTGGCCGGGTATCCCCATGTGATAGACCGGTATGGAGTAAATGATGGCGTCGGCGGCGGCCCACTTATCCCGCAGAAAGGAGAAGTCATCCTTGATGAAGCATTCCCCATTGCGCTTCCCGCAGGTGAAACAGGAGTTGCAGGGCTCAATCTTCAGTCCCGAGAGCTCCACCAGTTCAGTCTCCATCCGCTCCCCGGCGGCCTCGCGGGCAGCCTCCAGGGCGATCTCCAGTAGATAACGGCTGTTCCCCTTTGGACGGGGGCTGCCGCAGATGCCGAGAAGCCGTAGTGGCGCCACTATTTCATCTCCTTTCGGGCAGCCCGCACCTCATGCACCAACCGCTTGGCGATCTCCGTCATCTTGCCGAACTCGCCACCGGCAACCAGCTTTGCGTTGACCAGGCTACCTCCCACGGCCACCGCGATAGCTCCAGCCCTGATGTAGGCGCCGGCATTCTCCACCTCGACACCCCCTGTGGGAACCAGCGGAGCCTGCGGCAGAGGAGCGCGCACCGCCTTCAGGTAGTCCGGCCCTCCAATTGATGCGGGAAAAAGCTTGATCAGGTCGGCCCCCCACCCGAGGGCGCTGGTGATCTCGGTAGGCGTGAGCACGCCGGGCACCGCGACCACTCCATAGCGATGGCAGATCTCGATGGTTCCCTGGTCCAGGGAAGGGGATACGATGAACTTGGCACCCGCTAGGATCGCCGCCCGTGCCGACTCCGGGTCCAATACCGTGCCGGCACCCAGGATCACGCTGTCACCCAACTTCTTCGAGGCGGCCTCCAGGATGCCGAGAGCGCCTGGAGTGGTCATGGTGAACTCGATGACGTCCACCCCTCCTTGGACGATGGCATCGGCCACCTGCTGGAGGGAGTCGGCGCTCTTCAGCCGCACTATGGCAACGACCCCGGTGTTCAGCATCCGGGAGAGTATCTCGTGTCGGTACATGGTCTTTCCTCTCCTCCCCTACCTGGCGATCCGCAGGCCAGGGCTCTTCATCAGCTTCTCCACTTCCTGCAGAGTCGCCCAGTTGAAGTCGCCCCAGGAGGTCTGTTTCAAGGCAGAGAATGCGTTGCCGTAGCGCACGCCATCAGCCACACCCTTGGTCAGATAGCCGTAGAGGAAACCTGCGGTGTAGGCATCGCCACCCCCTATCCGGTCCACCACCTCGATGTCGTAGGTGACGTCATCGTAGACGTTTCCCGCCTGATCCACCGCTATAGCGGTCCAGCTATTCCGCCAGACCGATGGGGTGCCGCGTATGGTGATAGTCACCACCTTGAACCCGAAGCGGTCGATCAGCTTTTTCGCCACATCCACGTAGTTGGAGCCTTTGACGCCGAAGACGACCTCGGTATCCTCCTCGGTGGTGCTCAGAATATCCACCATCTTCATCAGCGGCTCCTGAAGCTTTCGGGCCTTCTCGGGCGACCAGAGTTTCCCACGGTAGTTCAGGTCGTAGCTGACCAGACAACTGTGGCTCTTCGCCTTCTTCATCGCCTCGCCCACAGCGGCAGCAGCAGAATCGCTGAGAGCTGGGGTGATGCCCGTGGTATGGAACAGGCGAGCACCCTTGAGCGCCCCATCCCAGTTCACCTCGTCCGGCTGGATATGGCTGATGGCGGACGCATCCCGGTCATAGAGCACCGAGCTCGCTCTTGGGGCAGCGCCATACTCCACAAAGTAGAGGCCCATTCGATCCTGAGAAGTCCACACGACGTACGAAGTGTCCACGCCGAACTCGCTGGCCTTGTTCCGGGCCATTCGACCGAGGGAATTGTCGGGCAGACGACTGATCCATGCGGCGCTGAGCCCCAAACGGGCCACCCCCGTTGCCACATTCTGCTCGGCCCCGCCTACCGTGACTTCCAGATTTGTGCATTGCTCCAATCTCCGGAAGTTGGGAGCCGCGAAACGCACCATGGTTTCGCCAAAGGTCACAACATCAAACATCAACGATCCTCCGCATCGAGCTGCTTGCCATCATCTCCCCAGGACAGTTGTCTTTTCGGCTGGCCTTTCCTGGCAGGCGGCAACCATCCCAGCTGCATGGAAGCGGAGTGTCCCAGATGGAGCACTCGAGGAACCAGATTGGCTTGTTCGATATAGTGGGAAATGCGATCGGAAGGACCGGACACACTCATAGCCGCCACTACTCGATTCAGGTGATCCCGAATCGGCACCGATACGCACATGACACCCTGCTCATGCTCTGAGTTGTCCAGGGAGTAGTCCCTCAGCCGAATCTTCTCCAACTCCTCCATCAGCCTTTCGACAGTAGTGATGGTGGTGGGGGTGTACCCGTACATCTCGTTGTTTGAGAAGAAGGCCCGAACCACATCCTGGTCGTGACTGGCAAGCAGTGCCTTTCCCACACCTGTGCAATAGCCTGGGCAACGGCCACCAACCCGCGATCCCATCAATCCGATGGGCTGCAGACCTTCCAGTTTCTCGAGATAGACCACTTCCATCGAATTGTGGTCCAGAATAGCCAGGTGGACGGTCTCACGTGTTTCGTTGCGCAACTCGTCGAGGACAGGAGCGATTCTATCCCGCAAGTTGAGCCGAGCCAGAAAGGTGTGACCTGGTCTAAGGCTCGCGACGCCGACCCTATACTGGCCTGTCTTGGGATCCTGCTCGACATAGCCTCGGTTCTGCAAGGTGGCCAAAAGCCGGAAGGTGGTACTGGCGTGCAGCCCCACGATCTCGCTGATCTCCGTCAGGGAGAGGATAGGTTGATCGGGAGAGAAGGCCTCCAACACATCCAGCGCTCGGGAGATGGAGCGGATGAGGTAGCGATCTGTCCCCTTTGCGTCTGCTAGTTGTCTCTCCACACCGATCTCCTAAGCGATAGTCGACGCTCCACACGCCGCCATATCAACAACAGCTGCTGTCTGGGAAGCGGATCTGTATTCCTCGACATCGAATCCGATCCCAGGTCAGCCGATAGGGTACCGACCGAACCTTTGAGCCGCGTCGAAGAGGGCAAGGATATTGGATACCGGCACGTTGGGCTGGATATTGTGGATGGTGTTCAGGATGAATCCGCCGCCCGGAGCCAACTCTCTCATCGTGCGGCGAACTTCCTCTTCAACATCTCGTTCTGTGCCGAATGGCAAGACTGTGATGGCGTCCACTCCTCCCCAGAAGCTGAGCCTGTCCCCATACTCAGCTTTGAGCCGCTGCAACTCCATCCTAGCAGCGTTCTTCTGCACTGGGTTGAGGGCGTCAACCCCCATCTCAATCATGTCATCGAGTAGATCGTAGACCGACCCACAGGTATGCCACATCACTGGGGCCCCGGTTCGAGATTTGATCGCCTCCATCATCCGGGCGTGCCGCGGCTTGATCAATTTCCGGTACAGTTCAGGCCGCATGCAGGTCCGCTCCTGGTGCCCCATGTCGTCGGACACCGAAACCACATCCACCAGATCCCCAACCTCATCCAGCACGTTCACGATCACCCCGGTGAGCGACTCGGTTATGGCGTCGAAGATCGCCTCCATCAGACAAGGCTGCAGGATCAGA